>WTHG01000245.1 GCA_011523245.1 Verrucomicrobiales bacterium
TCACCGGAATAGTGTTGCGTTGGGTCTCCGGTGAGAAACCGTCGCGGATGAAAAAGCCGCGGCGGTTTAGTTTTCCACCCGCCTGCCTTTTAGCGGGACAGGCAAAACTGGATTCGGGTGCCTTCTCCCGGTGTCGATTGTACTTCCACGCGGCCGCCATGGGCCTCGGCCACCTTGGCCACAATGGCCAACCCCAATCCGCCTCCCTTTTCCTTGGTGGTGCTCAACATCCCGGTGAAAGCGAGTTCGCGTTGTTCATCCGTCATGCCTGAACCGGAATCAGTGAAGGTCACCGCCACACCCTGTTCGGTCGCCTTGGTGATAATTTGTAAAGTTCCCCCCTGTTGCATGGCCTCCGCAGCGTTAAGGATGAGGTTGAGAAACGCTTGGGACAACTGCGTGGCGTCCCCTTTCACCGGTGGCAAATCGGGCGCATCTTCGCGTTCCAGATGGATCTGCTGATGCTGCAACTTGTGCCGCGTAAGCAGTGCAAGATCATCCAGCAAACCGGGCAAATCCACCAACGCCATTTGGGGTTCGGCATTACGGGCGAATTTCACGATGTTGTCCACAATGTGATCGAGATGATTCATCTTTTCACCCAGCACGCGCGCGTCCTCAGCACGTGGATCGCCTTCTGCAAAATCCAGCTCCATGGAGTGGTACAACATCTTCATCACCGTGAGCGGGTTCCGTATTTCATGGGCCACTTCCGCCGCCAACAGGCCTAACGCGCTGAGCTGTTCGTTACGGCGCAATTGCTCTTCAACATCAACCGTGCGCTCGTACAACCGCGCCTTTTCAATCGCCACGGCCGACAATTCTGCCAGAGCACTCAGCGTATGTACTTCTTCATTAGAAAAAACATGCCGCGACTCCGTGTACACACTCAAAGTTCCAAAGCTTTGGCCGCTGAAAACCAATGGCGCGCAGAGCAATGAGACAAGCCCTTCTCGCCGTGCCGTTTCCGGGTGTTGATATTGCGCGGAGGTTTGCACGTTGAGCACCTGCATGGGTTTGCGGCGCCGGACCACCGAACCCATCAAACTCTCCACTACACTGAGGGGCGGGCGCTGTTGATAATCCGTGCCGGCCCCGAACTGCGCGCGCACTTCGAGCCATTCGCCGGAAGGATCAAGCAACTGCAACGAACACATCTTCACCCGGTTCAACCCCGCCGCTTCGCGCGTAACCGATTCCAGCACCTCATCCACGTGCAGGTTACTGTTGATCGTTTGGCCCACAGACACCAGCGACCGAAGTAACTCGGCACGCTGACGGTGTTGTTCATACTGCCAGGTATTTACAATCACCTGCGTGGCATGGCGGGCAAGTTCCTCCAGCAGTTGTTGGTCCGTTTCAGAAAAGGCATCGTCCGTCTCCGCGTCGACATTCAGTACCGCCCGCACCGTGTCCTCGATAAACAACGGCACGGCCAATTCACTACGCACCTCCGCCCGCGCGGAGATATAACGTTCATCCTGGCTCACATCACCAAGGCGAAGGGGCTCGCCATGATGCGCCACCCAGCCGGTAATGCCTTCGTTGATCCGCAGGGACAATGCGCTAGCGTTTTCTGGCAGTCCTTCGGACGCTACAATCTCCAGCAGGCCCGTGGTCGGATTCACCAGTGCAAGAGATCCGCTAGTCGCCTCCACCAACGACACCGCCTCGCGGACAATCAACTGGAGCGCCTCCTCCGATTCCAGCGTGGCATGAATAGCGCGCGATACTTCGTATAAACGCTGCAGTTGTTCGGGCGTAAACGACCGGCTCATGGCACCCTCCTCAACAACATTGCACCCGTGCCCGCAAAAACGAGGTTCGGCAGCCAAGCCGCCAGTAATGCAGGCAAATGTCCTGCCGTGCCCAGCGCTAGGCCCCAGCGCATTAACATGAAGTAAACAAAACAAATCCCCACACTGCCTGCCACGCCCACAAACACATTGCGCCGTCCGCCCATCGCCCCAAACGGCAGCGCCACAAGCACCACCACTAGGCAGGTAAAAGGCTGCGCGATCCGGCCATGAAATTGCGTGAGGATCAAGGTCGCTTTGTCAGTCTGCATTTTCGGGTGCAGTTTGCGATACGCCAAAATTTCAAACAATGAGAGCTGCAGTTGCTTGGCCGCTTTCAATTGATCGAGCTGCGCGATTTTGATCTCCGCCTGTAATTGTTCCGGTGACCCGCCGAGGTTCAGGCCCGCCAACACGTTGGTGGCGATCACCTGATTTGGCAAATCGTTGGTGGGTGGCGAGTAGCGCTTTTCTTCTGCGGAATAAAAAATCCAGTTGCCGTTGGTCCACACGCCGCGCGCCGCATCCACCACCGTACGCACCTCTTCGCGTGTCCAATCCACCGAAGGATTATCCATCTCCCCGGTGGCCAAGTTATATCGCTGGATATGCCAAACTTGCCCCAGCGCATCGTCACGGAAATGCAGGTTGCTAAGCCATTTATCGGCGTCCGTGCGGCCCGATTCAAGCAGCCGAGCGGATTTCGCCGAAGCGTTGGGCGCAATGAATTCCGTCACGGCAAACAACGTGCCGCCAATGAACAAGGCTACCGCAAAAAATGGCACACTAATCCGCGCCAAACTGATCCCCGCCGCACGCATCGCCACCAGCTCATTGCCTCGCGCCAGGTTAGTTAGCGTGTACAGGAGCGCCAGCAACAGCGCTATCGGCATCACTGTGCTCATCAGCTCGGGCGTGCGTAGGAAGTAAATTTCGCCAACCTGACTCCACTCCAACCCACGGTCCTGATACTCCTTGAGGTTGCCAAACAGATCAAACGCCGTCCAAAAAATCTGAAAGCCCGCCAGACAATACAGCAGTGGCACGAGCAGTTCGCGCAAAAGATACCGGTCCAGCAATCGCATGCGCCCCTAGGCTAGCCAGAGGCTCTTCTAGATTCGAGGCAAAAGGCTCGCCGCCGCCCGCGGACCTGGCGTAGCCTGCGACGTGCGCGTCACCAACCTCAACCCGGCCGATACCATTGGTGCCAGTGCGTGGTTGGTGGAAACTGACGGCCACCGCATCCTGCTCGATGCCGGCTCATGCCCTGGCGTGGAAGGCCGCGCGGGCCTGCCGCTATATTCGCAGGTGGCGGATCAGGACGTGGATGCCATCGCCATTTCGCATTGCCATCAGGATCATTGCGGATCCTTGCCGGTGGCGCTCCGACACTTCCCGCAGGCGCGGGTGTTGATGACGGAGCCGAGCTATTTTCTCATCGAACGCGTCCTTCACAATTCGGTGAATGTGATGAAACGGCAGCGCCTCGAACGAAACATTCCCGAGTATCCGCTGTTTCATCACCGTGAGGTGGATGAGTTCTCATACCTATTTCAAGGCTTTAAGTACGGGAAAGCAGAGCCATGGAGCCCTGTACGCCCGGGCACGCCCGGCGAGCCGGCGCCCACGGTAAGCTTTCATCCCGCCGGCCATGTGCTGGGCTCCGCTGGGCTCCGGGTGGCCCACGGACGGGAATCGCTTTTTTATACCGGCGACGTCTGTTTCCACGACCAAACGCTCTCGCCGAAGGCGGATTTTTCGGACACGCAGTCCGACGTGTTGATTCTAGAAACCACGCGTGGGGCCACGGAAACGCCTGCAGGGTTTAAACGGGAAGCAGAGCTGCAACGATTCATCACGGCCATCCGCGAGGGCTTGGAATCAGGCGGCGTGTTGGTCCCCGTATTTGCCCTAGGCCGGACACAGGAAATGCTGGCGGCCATCGCCTTGGCTATGGAGGCCGGGGAATTAAACAGGCAGCCGGTTTACATCGGTGGCTTGGGGCGCGTGTTCACGGAAATCTATGACTTGGTGGCGCCGCGGGCGCCCAATCGGCGGCCAGATCTCAATCTCCATGAGGCACTCGATTTGCAGGTACTGGAGCAACGCGATTTTCGGAAACTGAAAGTGGATGGCCAACTCTTCGTGATCACCGCCGGCATGCTCAGCGAAAACACCGCCGCGCATCAGCTCGCGCAACACATGATGCCCGAAGAACGCCATTCCATTTTGTTTGTCGGTTATTCCGCTCCCGATACCCCAGGTGGCGCCCTGCGCGCGGCCAGCCGGGGCGAGCCTTTTCATTTCAGCGATAGCGCCGGCGAACTCACGCGCCATTGCCGGCTGGAGAGCTTTGATCTATCGGCCCATGCGAACCGAGAAGAGCTGGTGGATTTCGCCGTGCAAATGGCCCCACGCACCGTGATCCTCGGGCACGGCGAACCCGACGCCCGCGATTGGATGGAGACGGAGCTGCGCGACCGCCTGCCCAAGCTCAACATCATTCAGCCCGCTCCCGGCGAAGCGCTGGAGGTGTGACATCGCGGCTTGTTTTCCGCGCTTTTTTCCGCTACAAACGCAGCCTCCCCATGAGGCCCTCTCCACGCAGCGCCGGCTTTACCTTGCTGGAAGTGATGACCACGGTGGCCATTGTGTCGCTCGTGTTGATAATGCTGTATTCGTGCTGGAGTGCCGTGCTCAACGCCTCGGAAAGCAGCCAGCGCGCTGCGCAAAATTCGCACCGCGAACGCATGACGTTGCAGGCGTTGGATGAGGTGTTTGCCGGTGTGGCCTGGTATGAACACCATGCCAACGGACCGGTTCACTTGGATTCCACCGGTGCTTTCAGCCAGCTCTCACTCACCAGTCGTGTACCGCCCGATTTCTGGGGGGCCCGACACTTGGGCGCGTATCCCCTGCGTCGCATTGAGTTTCTCGCTGAACCCACGGCCGACGGCGCCCATCAACTGGTGATGATTCAACAACCGCTGCTTTCGGTCACCAATGGGTCCCCGAATATCCATCGCACTGTGCTTCTGCCTCGCGTGGAAACCTTCGTCCTCGAAGTGCGCGGGGGCGCCCGTCCCACCGCGCCTTGGCAATCTCTGTGGACTGGGACCAATGGCCTGCCCGTGGAGGCCCGGGTCTCCCTCGGTATATCCGCTGATTTTCCCCGTCATAAATCATGGCCACTGATGGCGCATTTGGCCCAACACGCCAAGCCGCCCCCCGGCATTGGCAATGTCACCAACATTTCCGGCAGCACCTTTGCCGATGCGGGATTTAACACGGGGGAACAGGACGGTGGCGCGCGGCTGGTTTTCATCATCGATAAATCGGGCAGCATGTGGGGCGGTCAGCTGGATATGGCTAAGAACGCCCTGTTGAAATCACTCCATGCCATGAACGGTGAAGGGCAATTTTATGTCTACTTTTTTAACCAACGCGATGACGCCATGCGGATCAATGACGTGCGCGCGCCGATCATGCTGGAAAGCAATACGGCCAATATCGCCAAGGTCTCCGAATGGATTGATTCGCGGCGAGCGCGCGGCGGCACTGATCCATCCGACTCCCTGAAATCCGCCTTCACCCACAAACCCACCGAGTTGTTTCTGCTAACCGATGGAGAATTCCGCGTGCGCAACAATGAGCCCTCGATCCGTGAGTTGATCCAATCGCTCAACGCCGACAAATCCACCAAGATCAACACCTTGGCCATCGGCGATTCTCTTCGGGGAACGCCGGCCGAAGCCTCTCTGATGATCATCGCCCAGGAAAACGGTGGCACCTACACCTTCATCAACCCCACGACCGTGAGGTCTCCTCCGAAGGCTGCCGGCAACCCATAGAAACGGGTGCGCGGAGTTGGGCTCAAACAGATCCCCGCCGCCGTGCGTTTCTATGCGAGGCGTGATCATGGCCTAAAATCCCACTATATCTATCGTGCAAACGCCCGAAGGACTTTATCAAAAGGGTAAAGATGGTGGTCTGTACTGGATTCGAACC
>WTHG01000208.1 GCA_011523245.1 Verrucomicrobiales bacterium
GCGTCGGTTGGTTCACCTCAGCCTCCATCAATGAGCCGTTTAAGTGGTGCGACAAAATCGGTAACGGTCATCCCGATCCCGACGTCGCCTTCGCCGAGGGGCAGTTTTACCTCGCCACCCAGCAACGCACCGACTACGTCAGCCCTGGCCCGTGGGTCGAGACTGTCACGGCCCGTGTCGGCGTCGATACCACCAACGACGGCAAGATCAACCAATGGACCGACTGGACCGAGGTCAAGGAGACCTATGACTACATCAAGGGCTTCTCCAAACAAATCCAGCGCACACCCGCCAAGCTCGACCTCGCCAAGCTCCCCGCCGGGTTTGGTTTTCAAATTGAACTGAAGCTCACCGACACCACCGCCAACAAATCCAAGCCCATCATCGAGAGCCTGCAGCTTGAACTGAACTAATCCTCCCGCCATGTGCCTTCGATTGATCGCCATTCTGACTACGCTGTGGATTGGCCTGCCCGCCGCGCAAGCGAAGCGAGCCGACCGCCCCAACGTGATCCTCATCATGGCGGACGATATCGGGGCCGAGGGGCTCGCGTGCTACGGAAGCACCATCTACACCACGCCGCACCTCGACCGTATGGCCGCGGAAGGCCTGCGGTTCGAAAACGCCTACGCCACGCCCTTGTGCACGCCCACGCGGGTAATGATCATGAGCGGCCTTTACCCGCCGCGCACCGGTTTCCGCGCCCTCATCGGCAAGGGCGAAGGCGTCCGGATGCCCGCAAGCATCCCCACCTTTGGGCATGATTTCCGCGCCGCCGGCTATGCCACCGCCGTAACCGGAAAATGGCAACTCGGCAAGTTCGACGAATTCTCCGACCAACCCGTCGAGCACGGCTTCGACGAATATTGCATGTGGACCTGGGTGTACGACGGGCAAAAATCCAGCCGCTACTACAAACCGCAGATATATCACAACCGCAAAGTCATCAACGGTGGCGAACGTGACTTCGGCCCGGATTACTTCCACGACTTCGCACTGGACTTCATCGACCGCAAAAAAAACGAGCCCTTCTTTCTCTACTACCCCATGGCGCTCGTCCATTCCCCGTTCGTGCATCCGCCTAAACTGGAGAAACTGGCCCGAACGAATTTTACCAACGACCTCGACAAGCAGACCATCGCCTTCGGCCACATGATCACCTACATGGACCATGTCGTCGGCAGCCTTCTCAAGCGCCTGAAAAAACACGACCTCGACAAGAACACACTCGTCCTTTTCACCGGCGACAACGGCACGCACAAAAACATTACCAGCCACCTTCCCGGCCTAAAGCTCAAGGGAGGCAAAGGCACGATGACCGAAGCCGGAAGCCGCGTTCCCCTGCTCGCCTGGTGGCCCGGCACTATCCGGCCCGGCGTGCGCGATGAATTCTTCTGCCTCGTCGACGTCCTGCCCACCGTCACCTCACTGGCCGGCATCCGGCTCAACCGCAAGGTCGACGGCCTCAATCTCGCCCACCACCTCACCGGCGGTCCCGGCAAGAACCGCGAGCACGTCTTCATTAACTACGGTCGCGGCTACTTCGTGCGGGACAAACGCTTCCGTCTCAATCAGGACGGCAAACTCTACGACATCCCCGTCACTTCCAACGCCACCCGTTACAGCGAACAGGTGACCACCGACCTCGAACACCAAGGCCACCGCCGACGCCTCCAAACCCTGCTCGACAATTTCATGGCCATCGAAAACGAGTACACCACCGAAAAAGTTCAGTCTCTTAATAATAAGAAATGAAGTCCCTATTCGCCACCATCGTTTCAATGCTCCTGTTGACCGGTTTCCCGGTCCGATCGGCAGACCGCCCCAACTTCGTGGTCATCTTCACCGACGACCAAGGCTACGGCGACCTCAGTTGCTTCGGGGGCAAGCACGTCAGCACGCCGCGCATCGACCGCATGGCCAAGGAAGGGGCCAAGCTCACCAGCTTTTACGTGGCGGCTCCGGTCTGCACGCCCTCGCGCGCGGCCTTGATGACCGGCTGTTACCCGGCCCGCATCGACATGGCCACCGGCTCCAAGTTCGGCGTCCTCCTGGCGGGCGATCCCAAGGGGCTCAACCCCAAGGAAATCACCATCGCCGAGGTCCTCAAAAGCGTCGGCTACAAAACTGCCATCTGCGGCAAGTGGCACCTCGGCGACCAGCCCGAGTTCCTGCCCACGCGCCAAGGGTTCGACGAGTTCTTCGGCATCCCGTACAGCCACGACATCCATCCGTTCCACCCGCGGCAAAACCACTTCAAGTTCCCGCCGCTGGCCCTGCTGGAAAACGAGCAGGTCATCGAGATGGATCCGGACGCCGACCACCTCACCCGGCGCATCACCGAGCGCGCCGTGTCCTTCATCGAGCGCAACAAGGACGAGCCCTTCTTCCTCTACGTGCCGCACCCCATCCCGCACAAGCCGCTCCACGTGGCCCCTCCCTTCATGAAAGGCGTGGCGAAGGAAATCACCGAGAAGCTCAAGCTCGAAGACAACTCCATCGACTACAAGACCCGCGACCGCCTCTTCCGCCAAGCCATCACTGAAATCGACTGGTCCGTGGGCCGCATCCTCGACACCCTCAAGAAGCACGGCATCGACGACGACACGATGGTGATCTTCACCTCCGATAATGGTCCAGCCATTGGCAGCGCCGGACCGCTAAAAGGCCGCAAAGGCAGCACCTTCGAAGGTGGTATGCGTGAAGCCACAGTGATCCGTTGGCCTGGAAAAATCCCGGCCGGCAAAACCAATCCCGAACTCATGACCACCATGGATCTACTCCCCACCTTCGCCAAACTCGCCAGCGCCAAGCTCCCGAATGACCGCGTCATCGACGGCAAAGACGTCTGGCCGGTACTAACCGGCAAGGCGAGCACTCCGCATGAAGCCTTTTTCTACCACAGCCGCACCAACCTCAACGCCGTGCGCTCGGGCAATTGGAAGCTTCACGTTAACAAGGGCAAACCCACCCAACTATACAATCTGGAAACCGATATCGGTGAAAAACAAAACGTGCTAAAGGCAAACCCTGACATTGTGCGTCGCCTCCAAAAACATCTTCAGGCATTCACCAACGATATCTCAAAAAATAGTCGGCCGGCCGCTTTTGTGGAAAACGCCAAACCCCTTTCTAAATAACACATGAAATCTGTCTCACTCCTGAAGCTTGTTACTGTTCTAATATTGATGGGTGGCATGACACATGCCAGCGACGAAAAACCCCCGAACATCTTGTTCATCTTCACGGATGATCACGCGCTGAACGCCATTTCAGCGTATGGCGGTCCGTTGGCGAAAATTGCGCCCACACCGCATCTGGATCGCATCGCCAAAGAGGGAATGCTCTTCAAGCACTGTCTGGTGAGTAATTCCATCTGCGCCCCGTCGCGCGCGGTGGTCTTGACCGGAAAATATTCGCACCTGAACGGGCAGCTCACCAACAAGGACATGTTTGATGGTTCGCAACAGACCGTCTCTAAGCTTCTTAAAAAAGCCGGCTACCAAACCGCCATCGTCGGCAAATGGCACCTTAAATCCACGCCCACTGGATTTGATCATTTCGAGGTCCTTAAAGGTCAGGGTCAGTACTACAACCCGTTACTGTTCACCAACGGAAAAAACGTGAAGCACACCGGTTACACGACTGATATTATCACGGATCAATCATTGAAATGGCTCGAGACACGCAACGCGGATAAACCATTTTTTCTCATGACCCAACACAAGGCACCGCACGGGCGCTGGGAACCAGCACTACGTCATCTGGAGGTGTTTGAGGACACGGAAATCCCTGAGCCGCCGACGCTCTTCGACGACTACGCTGGCCGGACCACAGCGCCGGCTCAGCATAAGATGGGCATTGCCGATCATATGGGCCCTCATCGTTTAATGTTCCGCTACTCCAGCAAGTTCACCCCGGAGCAATTTAAGGTCTTCGATGGCCATTTCCGTCCGCGCAATGAGGCGTTCGAGAAACTCAACCTGCAGGGTAAGGCTCGCACGCGCTGGAATTACCAACGCTACATCAAGAACTACCTCCGTTGCGTAAAGGCAGTGGATGAAAATGTCGGCCGACTGCTGGAGTATCTCGACGACAACGGGCTCTCCAATAACACCGTGGTTATCTACAGCTCCGACCAGGGTTTCTGGCTCGGCGAGCACGGCTGGTTCGACAAGCGTTGGATGTATGAAGAAAGCCTGCACACACCGCTTATCGTTCGCTGGCCTGGCCAAATCCAACCCGCCACCATCAATACCGATCTCGTTTCCAATCTCGACTTCGCACAGACCTTCCTCGATATCGCTGGTGCCAAACAACCCGGCGACATGCAGGGCCTTGCACTCACCCCATTGCTTCGCGGAAAAACGCCGGCCAACTGGCGCAAAACTCATTACTATCACTACTACGAAGCCGGCGGACACGGTGTGCCCGTGCACTACGGTGTCACCGACGGTCGACATAAACTCATCCGTTTCCCCGACGACACCCTTGATGCTTGGGAATTTTTCGACCTAAAAAAAGATCCCAACGAAATGCAAAGCCGTTACGACGATCCGCAATACAAACGCACCATTGCCAACCTTAAAGAAGAACTCAACCGCCTGCGCAAACAGTATCAGGTGGAGAATTTCGAAAACCCTTAACCCACTCTCATATCTCAAACATCATGAAAAACTCCCTCACGAATCCTAAATTGAAAAACTGGCTCTGCCTCGGCGCAATGGCGATCGGCTTTAATGCCACGCCGATCCAAGCTCAGGAAGGTCAGGCGAACAAGCCGCGGGTGAATAATGAAAAGCCCGGCAATCGCGGACAGGTGAAACGCGTGCATCCGCATGCACTCAAGCTGATCCTGCAAGGGAAGAAAAAGGAGGCGATCGCCTATCTAAAGGAGACCTCCGCCTTTGAAGTGAACCCGAAACATACCCAGCTGTTACTGGACATCGCCAACGAAAAGCCCAACGCCTGGAAGTACGATGCCACAACTTGGCCATGGGAGCGCGCACTGCCCAACACGGCGTTGAAGAAGGACGAGCCGACGGATAAATTCACCATCGCCTTTGGCGGCGGCTCAGGCTACGTGCCCGCCAACGAACGCGTGTGGAACACCATCGGCACCCTCGACCCACGCGCGGTCCTGTTGCTCGGCGATAATGTTTATATCGACGACCCTGAAACACCAGAAATGCAACTGTTCCACTACTACCGCCGCCAGAGCCAACCCGAGTGGATGAAGCTGGCAAAGACCGTACCGATCTACGGCATCTGGGATGACCACGACTTTACCACTAACGACGGCTGGGGTGGCCCCGATATCGAAAAGCCCAAGT
Organism: Verrucomicrobiales bacterium; assembly: GCA_011523245.1. GTDB lineage: Bacteria > Verrucomicrobiota > Verrucomicrobiia > Limisphaerales > UBA1100 > UBA1100. Next base: position 5,334 of record WTHG01000208.1, read on the forward strand.
GGAAGCGCAAGGTCTGGGAAATCTTCAAGGAGAACTACGACAACCCCTACTACGGAGGTGGCGAGAAACAACCCGGCTGCTGGTTTGATTTTCGGATCGGCGACGTCCACTTTGTGATGATCGATGGCCGCTACTATCGCGAATCGCCGCGCAGTAAGGAGAACCCCTCAATGCTTGGCCCAGCTCAGTTGAAATGGCTCAAACAAACGCTCAAGCAGCCAGCCACCTTCAAAGTGCTCTGCACCAACGTCCCTATGACACCGAAGGTGAAACCTGGCTCCAAGGATACTTGGGATGGCTTTGCCGGCGAACGCCAGAAGATTTTCCAGTACATCGCTGATCAGAAAATCCCCGGGCTCGTCATCCTTTCCGCCGACCGCCACCGTTCCGACGCTTACAAAATCGATACTGGGATCAAGGGCATGTATCCCC
>WTHG01000079.1 GCA_011523245.1 Verrucomicrobiales bacterium
AGTCGCCGCCAGTCTCGGGCGATAATATTGACGTGGGCGTAGCGGGTGGCCATGGCTGATGTTAGCTATTCGCCCCGATAAACGCAACTGGCGTTGCAGGTCTCGGCCACTTCTACGGATTGAAGCAACGGTAACTCGGGTTTGAGCCGTACCCAAATCCAGCGCGCGATGTTTTCGCTGGTCGGGTTTTCGAGGCCATCGATTTCATTCAGATGATGATGGTCGAGTTGTTTCCAGAGCGGCTGGAAAGCGTCACTGATTTCCGAGTAATCCAGTAACCAACCCAGCTCTTCATCACATTCTCCGCTGATGTGCAGCGTGGTTCTGAAACTATGCCCATGAAGACGGAAGCATTTATGGTCTTCAGGGAGACGTGGAAGAGAATGCGCGGCTTCGAATTGAAATGTTTTTTTGAGTTCGACTTTCATTTTACTGTTCCCAATCTGTCCAAGTGACAAGGTCGCCTAAGGGCGGTCGACCATCGTGGCGCCATCCCAATGGCGGATCTTGCATTTGCCCGATAGGGCAAACTCGGGTAACCCCCCAGTGAGCCAACTGTTTGACAATGGTTTCGGTATCGTTTTTGGGCGCTGCTACGCCCACCGTGGAGACTTGGCCACGGGCCATTTCAGCGACACGCAGCATTTCCTCCAGATCGCCGATGGGCTTCACGTGGATAAACCGATTCAGGCAAGAGGTTGTAAATACTGGATCTTCCTCGAAGACAACAGTCCAATGCGTGCCTTCCTTGCTTTTCCACTGGCGCACGTCGCCGGTCCCAGCTGAGCGAACCTCGTAGAAGTTGCGCTTGTACGCGATGGTGCCCGATTCTTCCGGACTGATTTCTCCCCGCGGCTGCGTGGTCTCCAGCGTATCAAGTGCTTCGGCGATCATTTCTGCGAAAACTTCCGGCCGCACGGCGCCGCCTCGTTCTACATAAACTAAATGGGGTGACAAGCAGCCAAGTTGATTCCACGAGGCAATATCTTGAGCCATGCGTTGGGCAAGATCACGAGATAAGGCCCGCGACAGCATATCCTGATGAATGTATGCAAAGCTGACGCGATGTCCGTATCCGATGAAACGTTTGTGTGGATTAATGCGGGTTTGAATTGAGGCGAGGGTTTCATCGTGCCCAGTGGCGGTGATGCAATCAGCTTCATCAAATAGCGGTGATTCGAGTTCTGTTTGTCCTCCTGGCCAATGAGCCAGCTCGATGCAGGCTCCCAGCTTGGGATGAGCGTCGTACAGAGAATGGGCAAAGAGCGTCGGTAGCCAGCCGGCATTCTCTGCGCATTTAATGAACTGAGCGGAACCAACCAGCAGGCCTTGAATCATGCTCATCATCGTAGGGCAGGGGAGTTGGCCCGAAGCGATGTGGCCAATAAGCTCAGGGCCACGAGCAAATGCGAGCCGGTTTTCTGACCGTTCCTCAGGGGTGCTCAATGGGGCGTCGAGTCGGCGGCAATCACCTAATTCTTGAGCAATCAGATTATGGAGGTTGTCCTCAGTGATTCGTGCGAAAAATCGATCCAGACCGTGCGCAAGAGTGGAGCGGGAGAAGCCGGTGGCAGAAGGGCCCGTATCGAGTGCCATCTTTCGGAAAGGGAACAGGTCGTCCTGCCAGTTCCCAGCTAATCGTGAAAGGTGGGTGATCAATTGATCGGTGGGCATATCTCGTAGATATTGAGCTCGATTGCGCTTTAATTGTCGGCAGGCTTCGGCGATCACCTCCGGTGTTAAGTGCGCTTCCGGCTGAGTGTCGAACAGGAAGTAATTGGGGAGGGTATCTCTCATGTTTGTTGAAGTAAGTTTAGGGAACACCCCCGGGGCTCTGCAGCTTGGTCGCGGCCAAGCACTTCAAAACCATCTAAAACAGATCGTGCTAGATCCTGAGTTTGGATGGCTACTGAAGAATAGACATTGGCCAAATCAATGATTCTCAACAACCCAATTTCCCCCTCGGCGCACGGATTGCCGGTTTCAGGGTTTATGATTATTGGCTGTGCCCAATGAGGAAAACGAAACGCGCGTTCCTGGCGCGTTCCTATCTCACGGTCGTAGGCTTGACTTCCAAGTTCACACATCCCGTATTCACATACAATATGTGACTCAGGAACACTGAGCCGTTCGCTGAGTAGCTTATGAAATTCATTTTTAGGTAACTCACGGGATCGGCCCTTGTATCCTCCTGTTTCCATAATGCGGGATCCTTGTGGCAATTTGTGGAGTGTGTCAGTTGCGTCCAGCCAATGGAGAAAGGAGAAAGCTGGTCCAAATATCAAAAGTGGATCGTCGGACAAAATGGCCTGCTCGCACGCGGTATCGCAGATATGCTGGTTAATATTCCAGCCATTGTCGCAGCATTCAGCGGCATGAATTGTATCACTACCCAATACATGGCTGGCCATGTGAGCGAGTGACGAGTTAGGGGCCTCTGTCCGCAAGGGTGTTAAGGCAAGTATGCGACCTTTCCATTTCTTACCGTTTAGAACGTACTTTTGAAATGGGAGGCGTAGAGACGTTTCGTAGAGTTTCAGTGATTTTCTGTGATGCCAATGATGACTCGGCTTGGCGGCGGTGGTGCCGCTGGATTCAAAATGGTGGATTCGATCTTGTTCTGGAATGCTGGTGATCGCCATATCCCGAAAGGCGATTGTGGGAATTGCCGGGATTTGATGTATTTGATGGTTGCTGCCGGGGGTAATGCCGCGGTTTTGGCAAAGCGCGGCAATGGCCGGCACATACCTGGCTTGCAGGTCGTGGAGTGCGAGTGCCAAGGTTTCGAAATCACCATCTCCCTGCTCGATGAATCGAGTGATCGAACGGTCGGCTTCGTTGTAGGATTGAAATGTCATTGCGGTTTTACTCGACCTCAAAAGGTCCGGCTGGTTTTCCGCGACAGCCGGGAGATTGTTACTTTGTCGGTTTTTGCCAGGGGATGCTGCCGGATTTTTGGATATGTTGCATCAGGATTTGAATGAGTTCATTGCCGACTTTTGTGTTCGGAGGCATGGGGTTTTCCTCGGCTGGATCCTTTTCGAGATTGACCAATTGCATGGGTTCAAAGGGATGGTTTTGCAGTAGCTTCCACGGGCCGCGGCGAACGGCATAATAGGTGCGGCCTTGATAACGGCGGTTGCCTTCTTTTCGGACGAAGATCAGGGTGCGATCAGGATCGCCTTTGTCGTCCTTCAAAAACACATCGGCGAGGCTTTGGCCTTCGATTTCATGGGTGACTTTCGTGCCGCCAATTTCGCAGAAAGTGGGCATTAAATCCATGGTAATGCCGATGGCGTCTGTGCGGCCGACGGGGATTTTACCGGGCCAGACCGCGCAGGTGGGAACGCGAATGCCGCCTTCCCAATGCTCCTGTTTGCCGCCGCGCAATTTGCCATTCAAGGCGCCGTGCGGAATGGAGCCGCCATTATCTGAGGAGAACACGATGAGCGTGTCCTTGCTGATGCCGAGTTCCTCGATGGTGTTCAGAAATTTACCGATCTCGTGGTCCATGTGTTCCACGAAGGCGACGTTGGTGGCGCGCTTGAGGTTGAGTTGGGGTTCGCGTTTCTTCACTTTGTCCAGCCAATCTTTCGGAGGCTGGATAGGGAAATGCGGGGCATTGTAGGCGAGGTACAGAAAGAAGGGTTGGTCTTTATTAGCCGATTGTTCCTTCACATAATCAATGCCCCATTGCGTGAAAATTTCCGTCGCATGTCCCTTGGGCTTGATGACCTCCTTGTTGCGGCGCATCCAGTTCACGCCGCCGCGCAGATGTGTCCAGTAATCATCCATCATGTCAGCGAGAAATCCGTGGAAGAAATCGAAGCCACGATCGTTGGGGATGTTGGGCGACTCAAATCCGAGATGCCATTTGCCGACCATGCCTGTGTGGTAGCCCGCTTTGCTCATTAGCTCGGGTAGCGTTGGGCCCGTAGGCTTGAAATAACCCCAATTGCTCACGGCGTTTTGGCGGATGACACCGGGGGCCCCAACAAGATCGGGGTAACGCCCTGTCAGCAAGGAAGCCCGAGTGGGCGTGCACACCGTGCAGTTTGAGTAAAACTGATCAAATCGCAGGCCGGAATTCATGAGTTTATCAATCGCCGGGGTGCGGATGTCTGTCCCGTCAAAAGATGAGAGATCGGAGTACCCAAGATCATCCACGAGGATCATCACGATATTTGGCTTGGCCGCCTGGCTGTGGGCCGCGGAAAGGCAAAGAATGATGGCTGTCAGCAATGTGCGCATGGCCGATTGTGTATCACAGGAGCGCAATGGGAACAGGAAATTTTGGACGTCAACTACCAAGCAGTTGATCCACTTGGCGTTTGATGGTTTCATCCATTTTGATAATCGGAGGCCATTCCCGCTTGAATCCTTCTCCGGGTAACTTACGTGTGGCGTCGAGCCCCATTTTGGATCCGATGGCGATTTCCGGCGTAGCATGGTCAAGCACATCAGCTGGCCCGCGAGTGAGAATGCTGTCTCGTTGCGGATCTGTGTTGGCTCCCAGTCTAAAGAGCACTTCGCTGGTGTTGTGAACATCCACGTCATCATCCACCACCACAATATATTTGCTGAACATCATTTGCCCCATGCCCCAAAGGCCGTGCATGATTTTGTAGGCCTGCATGGGGTATGTTTTTTTGATGCTCACAAAAACCAGATTGTGAAACACGCCCTCAGCGGGTAGGGCGATGTCCACGATCTCCGGGAAATTCATCTGGAAGATGGGCAGAAACAGCGCGACGCTTGCTCCGCCAAGGTAAAAATCCTCCATCGGGGGTTGCCCTACGATGGTGCTCGGGTACACGGCATCGCTGCGATGTGTGATGGCCGTAATGTGAAACGCGGGATAGTCTTCAGGCAGGGTGTAATAGCCAGTATGATCTCCGAATGGGCCTTCACTCCGGAGCGGTTCCGTGGGGTCGACATAGCCCTCAATCACGATGTCCGCATTGGCGGGCACTTGGAGGTTGTTGGTCTCGCATTTGACCAGTGGCACGGAGTCGCGGCGGAGGTAGCCGGCCAGCAACAATTCATCAAGTCCGTCGGGTAGCGGAGCGGTGGCGCAAAACGGATACACAGGGTCGCCGCCCAGAAAAACACTGACCGGCATCCGCTCCCCTTTTTCGTAATAACGTCGTCCATGTCGGGCGGCAACTTTTTGGAGTTGCCAATGCATGCCAGTGGTTTGGTGGTCAAAGACCTGCATTCGGTACATGCCGATATTGCGCGCGCCGGAGTCGGGATCCTGTGTTACGACGCAGGGTAGAGTGATGAAGCGACCGCCATCATCGGGCCAGCATTGTTGAATGGGTAGGTTGAGGAGCGTAGGGAGCGGGGTTGATGCGATTTCTTCTGGGCTGGCGGCGGAATCAAAACGGTGGATGACATCCTTACACGGGCCATTGCCAACCTGCTTTGGCTTGGCGTGGCGCAATTCCAGGGCGCTGCCGAGCAATTGGATGGCCTCGCGGAAGCCGGTAGGCGGCTTTGCGTGCATGAGGCTTCCCAGTTCAGCGGCGGCTTCCTGAACGCTGTCGCGCCCCAAGGCGAGCGCCATTCGTTTATGGGATCCGAGAGTGTTGATTGCCAGTGGCAGGTCGGCGGGGTTTCCTTGAACTGTAGGTTTCTCGAAGAGTAACGCCTGTCCACCGCCGGGTGTTTTCATTTCCCGATCGGCAATTTCGGTTATCTCCAATTCGGTGGCAACGGGAAAAGTGATGCGCCGCAATTCACCAT
>WTHG01000209.1 GCA_011523245.1 Verrucomicrobiales bacterium
CGCCAGGTGGGCGTCGGTTTGGTTGTCATTCCAAACATAGTTGTAGGCGTGCCACTCGTCTTTGTGTCGATGGAGCACCTGCGTCTCGAGGCGCTGCGGTTTGCCTTTGATTTTGAGGGATACCGTTTTGGCAATCACGCTGCCTTCAGGAAACCGAAAATGGTTCTTGAGGTAACCGCGGTAGGGATCGTTGCGTTCGAAGAGATCGATTTGCTCCCGGCCCGGCACGGCTACAACACGAGTGCTGGTGGTGCCATCGGCCCAGCCGTGGGCCTTGATTTGGTACGGCTGCACGCCGGGATTAGGCTCGAGCGTTTGGGTATTGGCAAATAAGCCGGTTTCGCTGAGCCGTTTGGGGAACGATACTTTTCGACCGCCGGCTTCATTGGACTCCAGCCGGTAGATGCCGCCGTCATAATCCACCACGTACATTTCACCGGTGCCATCCACGCCAAAGCAAATGATCCGCAGGGCGGTGTCCATCAGTTCTTGATGAGAGGTTATTTGCCGATCGTAGCCGAGCGCCCAAATCTTGCCGGTGACGTAATCGCCATACACATACTTGCCGGCGAGCAGCGGATGCCGTTTGCCGTGGTACACGTAACCGCCGGTGATGCTGAGCGCCTCGGTATGCGGATGCTCCACCGTTGGCGCGAGAATCGGCGTGGGGCCTCGCTTGCCGTTGGGATCCACCGATTGGCTACCTTCCATGATGCTCCAGCCGTAATTGCCGCCGCGTTGTACCTTGTAAATCATCTCCATGCTTTCCCAGCCGACATCGCCCACCCACAGGTCGCCCTTCGCAGGGTCGAAACTCATCCGCCACGGGTTGCGCATGCCGTAGGCCCACACTTCACCGCGGGCGCCGGGCGTTTTCACAAACGGATTATCCGGCGGGATGCGATATGCGCGGTCTTTGTCTTTGGCATTTACATCAATGCGCAAAATGCCGCCGAGCAAATCACTGATATCTTGGCCGGTCTTGAGGCCATCGGGCGGGCTGGGGGCAGTGGCGTCGCCGGTGGAAATGTACAGGAACCCGTCCGGCCCGAAACGCAGGCTGCAGCCATTGTGCCCGCCGCCGACCCATGTGATGATTTCGCGTTCGGTGGCCAGATCCACCTTGAGGGATTTGGCCACGCGCACTTCCGAAACCCGCGTGCCGCCCCGTTTGTCTCCTTCGATCTGGTAATTGTAGCAAACAAACGCCCGCCGATTCTTGGTGAACTGCGGATGCAGCGTGAAGCTGTACACGCGCGTGGCCTCCGGCTTGGCGGCCTTCAAGTCGAGCAGGAGCGTGGTGGCGTTGGTATCGTTGTCGTTGGCAAAGAGATGCACCTTGGTTCCCAGCTCCACCATCATAAAGCGATTGAATTCCGGAGCCCAAGTCAGCTCGACGGGATCGGTGAAGTTCAGCTTGGGAAAAGCGCGCTCCAGTCGGAACAACGCCGGCGGCTCCGGGGTGCCGTGAAATTTGGAATCCATCCACGGGATGCGCTCGGCGAAAGCGGTGCACGCGACAAACAGCAGGAGGAAACGCATGCGGAGACGTTAAGTGAAACGGGGAAAGTCGAAAGGAAAAAGCATGTTGCGGCTTTGACTTTCGATTGCTGGCTTTTTACTTTTGCCCCTCGCATGAGTGACAAGACTTTCAATATTGCCATCGTCGGCCTCGGGTTCGGCGCGGAATTCATCCCCATCCATCAGGCGCATCCGAACGCCAACCTCGTTGCCGTCTGCCGTCGTAACGAGGCGGAGATGAATGCAGTGGCGGATCAATTCAACATCGAGAAACGCTACACCGATTACGATGAGCTGCTGAAGGATCCGGAAATTGATGCCGTACACATCAACTCGCCCATTCCCGATCACGCCGCGCAATCCCTCAAGGCCCTGCGTGCCGGCAAGCACGTGATGTGCACCGTGCCCATGGCCACGACCATCGAAGAGTGCGAGGAGCTTTGCAAAGCCGTCGACGAGACCGGGCTCAAATACATGATGGCTGAAACGGTCGTTTACAGTCGCGAGTTTTTGTTCATCAAGGAAATGTACGACAAAGGCGAGCTAGGCAAGCTGCAGTACCTCGCCGCGAGTCATCCGCAGGACATGGACGGCTGGCCGAGTTACTGGGAGGAGATGATCCCGATGCATTACGCCACGCATGTCGTGAGCCCCTGCCTCGGCATGGTCGATGGATTGGCCGAATACGTCAGCTGTTTCGGTAGCGGCACCGTGCGGGATGACATCGCGCAAAAGAGCGGCAACAAATACGCCGTCGAGAGCTGCCACATTAAGATTAAGGACAGCGACGTCTCCGCGCACATCTGGCGCTTCCTGTACGATGTCGCCCGGCAGTACCGCGAGAGCATTGACGTGTACGGTAGTAAAAAGAGTTTTGAATGGACCCTCGTCGAGGGCGAGCCGAGCATCTTGCACGTGGCCAAGCGTCCAGAAGCGGAGATCCCTGAGAAGGTGGAGATCCCCGACTACGCCCATCTACTACCCGAACCCATTCAGAAATTCACCCAAACCATTGAGGACGCTGACCACCTCTCCTTTGTGCAAGGAGGCGGCCATGGAGGTAGTCACCCGCACATGGTTAATGAATTTCTAAGCGCATTGGTTGAAGACCGTGACCCTTGGCCAAACGCCAAGACAGCAGCTAACTGGACCTGTGTTGGTATCTGTGCTCACCAAAGCACTGAACAGGGTGGGGCCAGAGTGGATATGCCGGCTTTTACGATTTAATACAAACTAGGCGTATTGGATTCAGTTGCAGTGTAGTAAGAAAAAACCCGCCGGATGGCGGGTGTATCTAAATTTTTAGATGCTATATCTAGTTAGGCTTGGTCCGGTTCCGGAGTCATTGAATTTGGTGCTACTCCACCTTCTCCGTTGGGCCCTAAATATTGAGCGCTACCAAAGCCCAATATGCACCAGAAGATTGGCCCAAGAAGGAGCAATCCCGCTGTGAATCCGCCGCTTTTTCCAAAACTTCTGCTAAGGGCGTTCAGATCCACGATAGCTAGATATAAACCGTAAAAAGGGATCAAATACCACAGAAGTCGTGTCCAAGGTTGGCCGACAATCTCTAGCATGACTATATTTCCATAGATTGGAATAATGATCGCCCACCCGGGTTTTCCAGCTTTAGTGAACACTTTCCAGACTGCGATTAATGTCACCAACATCGGTAACATTATCACAAACATCATTCCCCCTAAGAAGGCTATTATACCTCCTGCTGCTGCTGCTTCTCCCATATTTAATCCTCCTTAGATTAAGTAGCCTGCTTGATTGCAAGCCATTCATATTATGCATATACTAGTGTCATAGTCGAACTATAAATTTTTACTAGGATTGTAACGAAGTTCTCAAAACTTGAATGCGTTCAGTTGGTGGGCCTGGGCTGCGGGCGCTGATGTCCTCGGTTTGTTGGGTGGTCTTGAGCACGATGCAGACCGGGCCGGGTTCATGCAGTGTTTCATGCTCGAATCGGAACGATTCGGTATCATCAAATTCATAGACCTCGTTGAAACCGGCGGCTCGGGCTAGGTCGGCGAAGTTCAGGGGCTGACCATCTGCGCGTTTGGTAGGGTGCCCAATGGTGGCTTGGCCGCCAGTGACTTCGTAAACGCCGTTGTCCACCACTACGAGGGTGAAATTTTTGGGTGCCTGCGCGGCGAGCGTGACAAGGCAGCCGAGGTTCATCAACGTGCAGCCGTCGCCGTTTACGACGATCACGCGTTGATCCGGCTGGGCGATGGCAATGCCGAGGCCGAGCGGCGGGCCTTGCCCCATGCTGGAGGGCATGTAGACGAGATCCTTGGGGTGTGGCTCTAGCGTTTGCCATTCGCGCGCGGCACCCATGGTAGTGATGACCACGGCGTCCGCCCGGTATTGATGAATTACCGCGAGCGCCTCGGCCAGCGGCATGGCTTGCGGGGTGCTCATGCAGCGCCCTCCGCCATCAGGCAAATACCCGGGATTTGTTGCTCAGTGCATTTCCGATAATGCTCGGCAAACTGGGGTTTCATGGATTCGTCTTTCAGGAACACGGTGTCCAACGCCCACGCGTCCAGCACGGGCTCGGTGAATTTCAAACAGGTATCGCCGGGCAACGAGGCGGCATTGAGAAAGCTGCGGTATCCGACCAGCCCGTATATGGGCAACTGATAATCATGCACAATATTGCGCAGTGAATCGCCGCTCTCGAACAGGCCGGTGCATTGGATCACCACGATGGGTTTGGCTCCGCCGAGATACAGCCCGGCTGCCAGCGCCCACGCCTCGCCTTCACGACAGACTTGTACCAGCTCGATTTCCGGCGCGGTGCGGAGGGCTTCATCCCATTGACCGAGCGTGGTGTCGGGAATCCACACCACATGTGTAATGCCCAGCTCCGTCAGCGTGGAAACAAATTCTTCCGGCGCGAACATGTTATGGATTCATCTTTCGCACAGGAATGAACTGCACCCAGCTAGGGCCTTGGCCAGTGGGTTGTTGACGGAGCTTGGTGAGTTGGCCGGTCTTGGGGTTGCGTTCGTAAATGTGCAGGTCATGCGAGCGTTGGCCGGCGGCCACCATCCATTTGTTACTCGGGCCGAGATTGAAAGAGCGCGGGATTTCACCGGTGGCAAACTGACCGATGCTGCGGAGCTTACCGGTCTTGGAATCCACTGCGAAACCGGCAATAGAGTTGTGGCCGCGGTTAGAGGCATACACAAACTTGCCGTCATTCGAAATCTCAATATCCGCGCAGGTATTTTTGCTGCCATCAAATCCCGCTGGTAACGTGCTGGCGGTGTGGAAGGCCTTGAGTTGGCCGGTCGCACGGTCGAACGCATACGCCGTGACGCTGTCGCCCTTTTCATCATCGCAATACACAATGGGCAGCTTCGGGTGAAAGGCAAGATGGCGTGGTTCCAGGCCCTCGGCCGGCCGGGCTGTAAACGGATCGTTTCGGGTGAGCTTGCCCGTCTTGGCATCAAACCGAAACTGATACACCGCGTTCGGGCCAGTGTGCGGCACAAAGGCAAACCGGTTGGAGGCATCGGGCAGGATGGCATGCGCGCACCGGGCCGTTTCGATCAGGCTCAGGGGATTCTTGATCACCGCGCCATTCCGGCCGATGGCATTGCTGCCTACTACACCGCCACTGTAGCTGGCCCAAAGCAGCGTGCGGCCCGTACGATCGGTGGCCACGTAGGCGGCATTGGCGCCGATTTCCGTGATACCCAAGGGCACGAGCGTTTTCATGCCATGATCAATGCGAAACGCCGCCACGCTGTTGGCCGAGCGCACCGAGACATACAACGTGTTGCCATCCGGGCTCACACACTGCGATCCGGGCGAGCCGGGGAGATCGTATTTGGCGCGTTGCACGAGGGCGCCCGTCTTAGGATTTAATTCGTAAAGATGCAGTGCCTGATCCTTTCCGGCTGACACCGCCACGAGTAAAGCAGCAAAGAGAGCTTGCATGGGAACCGCAAGGCTAGGACGGGAACGCCGCGCGGGCAAGCCACCTTCGCGGGAAATTGGGTCGACAGTACGGTTGGACAGTGTTAACAACTCGCAGATTACGGCAGGGACGCCGGGGAATCCATGGATGGATGCGACCCTGTAGAGTATGGATTTTCACGATTTGTGAGCCACCCAACCGGTAGCAAATTAACCAACAATAAATGACATGAGCGAGGGCCAACCTCCAACACCGCCTGCACCAC
>WTHG01000171.1 GCA_011523245.1 Verrucomicrobiales bacterium
CCAGCAAGCCGTATCAGGATCAGAGTGTGAACCTCGCCAACTTCTACGGCATGGTCGCCAACATCGACGACAATGTCGGCGCCATGCGGCAGTTCCTCAAAAAAGAAGGGCTGGCCGACAACACTATTTTCATTTTCACCACGGACAACGGCACCTCCGCCGGCGCGCGCGTGCACAATAACGGGATGCGCGGCCAAAAAGGCAGCGAGTACGACGGCGGCCATCGCGTGCCGTTCTTTATCCATTGGCCTAAAGGCGGTCTCACCGGCGGGCGCGATGTGGACACCATCACCTCGTACGTCGACGTGGTGCCGACTCTTATCAATTACTGTCAGGTACCTTCACCCAAGGGAGTGAAATTTGATGGCGTGAATATCCGGCCGCTGGTTGAGGGCAAGACGAAGAACTGGCCTGACCGCATTCTGGTGACCGACAGCCAGCGCGTTCGCGACCCCATCAAGTGGCGCAAGAGCGCGGTGATGACCGACCAATGGCGCCTTGTTAACGGCAAGGAGCTGTATGACATCAACGCCGATCCTGGCCAAAAGCAAAACATCGCCGCCACCAATCCCAAGGTGGTCGCGCGCCTCACCAAATTTTATGATGCGTGGTGGGAAGAAATCGTCCCGACCTTTGGTCAGCCCACCGCCATTTATCTCGGAGCGAATGCGCCCCTTGCCAACCCCGTGACACTTACCTGTCATGATTGGATTGCGGATGGTAGTACGCCATGGAATCAGCGCCACATTCGGAATGCCGAGAAACGCCCGAGCAACACCGGCTTCTGGGCCGTGGATGTGAAGCGGGCAGGGGAGTACACCGTGGAACTGCGTCGTTGGCCCAAGGAAGCTGATGCCGCCATCACCGACTCTATGAAAGCGGGCGCCGATGTGCCGGGCGTCACTCCGTTCCGCGCTGTGGACGGCAAACCCTTCGCCGCCGCTAAGGCCCACCTCAAGTTGGGCGGTCAGGAACTTACCCTGCCGGTGAAGCCCAACGCCAAAAGCGTCACCTTCAAGCTCAAGCTCAAGCCCGGTCGCGACGAGTTATGGGCCAAGTTCACCGACGCCGAAGGCACCCCCATGGGCGCGTTTTATGCGTATGTCACTAAGCTCGAGTGACTTTACCCACGAATACCGTTCTTAAGAGCGCAATTAATATCTCCCCCGAACAATAATCGGATGAGATATTACAGCCTCACCTTGAGCATTTTTCAATGATACCCTTAAAATTATTCTCACCGATTTTCCTATTAATTGCTCTGACAAGTAACGGGTGCCTCATTGATCAGTCATTTGATATTCCAAAAAATCATGAAGAACTAGGATACTACTATAGTCGTGACAAAGAATTTATTTACTACAGAGGAAAAAGAATCGATTCTACTATACCTCATGACATTGACTTTCTAAGGAAACACCTTGATCGAAATCTAACAATCCCAACGGATGTTGACAGTGTTAGTTTCACGCCATTAAGTGATCAATATAGTAGGGACAAAAATAAAGTATACTACAAATGGATAAGAGGCGGGAAACAGTTCTGGGTCGTAGAAATTGATGGAGCCGATTCCGAAAGTTTTGAAGTTCTTGGCTTCTCCCTAGCAAAGGATAAAAATCATGTTTGGCAAAGGGACTCAAAGGTAAAAGAAGCTGATCCTCTTACAACCGAAGTCTTTACTAGTCGAGTTTGGAAAGATGCAAAGAATGTGTGGTTCTCTGGTCGTATTATTAAAGCTGCTGATCCAGAAACTTTTGAGCCAATCGGAGACGGGTATCATTACCGTGATTCCAACAATGTGTATTGGATATTTAATATAGTTAAAGTGGTGGAAAACGCTGATCCCAAAAAATTTACACCTCCCCAAAGAAAATGATCATTAAGTTCCTCATAAAAACTGATGCGTCGGACGTCTAAATTGAGGAATTTACCAAAAGCTTAAATAACAAAACGCCATGAATCCAAATATGAAAACGATAATGACGGCTTTGCCGACCATTTGTACTTGTATGGTATTGCTGGCATGCTCCACGGTAACCAAAGAGAAGTTTTTGGAAACTAAGGCAAAGGCAGAAACGGGAGATACAGTTGCGCAATATAACCTTGGGTCGATGTACTGGAGTGGTGAAGGGGTGCTGATAGACCACAAGCAAGCAGTAAATTGGTATCGCAAAGCTGCGGAACAAGGTCACGCAAATGCGCAATACAACCTTGGAGGGATGTACGAAGTAGGCCATGGGGTACAAGAAGATCTTGTGACTGCTTATGCTTGGGCTAAAATTGCTCAAGTCAACGGGAATAAAGGTGCTCCCAAATTCAAATCGCTTCTTAAAAAGGAAATGACTCCCGACCAAATCGTCAAAGGCGAGACACTCTCAAAAGAGATGATCAAAAAAAATCCAAAGTTGATCAGCAAGCAGCAGAACTGAAAGCCTTGTTTGAACCCATGTGAAAATGGGTTTATCGTAGGTTCCACGAGGCTGACCTGCTTACAACCGAATTACTAAAACACCATGAATCCTAGTAAGAATGACACTAATTCGTTTTGGGTGGATGACACACAACTAAACTAAAGTAAGCTTAAGCGCGTATGGCGCCCATGCGGTTTGCAAACCGCAATGGGACAACCTGAAAATTATAATATATCGTTCATCGTAATGACAGAGACGCAAAAAACCTTGAAAACACATATGCAAGATATTGATCTCACAAAACGTCCACCTCGCAGCCCTCGCGTAAGACTCTACGGTTATGTGATTCTTCCTCGGTTACTTGATAAGTGCCGAGCTTCAATTGTTGGGAAAGCGGGCGAATATCACTACAATGCCCCTCTCGATCAGCGCTTCTTCCAGTTCACTGGAATTGATCCTGATGCTCTCAAAGCTCAGGTCGAAAAAGGCCTAGGCGATGGGGAGATTGCTCAATGGATCGAAAAGAATTCTCCACAAAAGCGAGAGGAATGGGAGATTCAGCAATGGAGCACATTTCGAGAGAATGCGGTTCCGGTTGATAACGAGAGCCGCGAGTTCCTGAACGAAATGGCATCGGGAGCGAGAGCTGCGGAGCGAGAAGACATCGGAACTTGGTTCGAGTTCCTAGATGTTGATGATTTTGCCTCTTATGGAGGAAAACCCTAACTGAAACAAAAACATTTTAACCGCTGTTTGGGTGCTATACGCACGAGCTACTACGCCAGCAAAGTTAAGTAACCGCCTTGACGTTTAGCACCCATGCGCTCTACATGGGAAAAATCCAATAGAGGAACCGACAAATTATTAAAATGAAACGCAGAACTTTTCTTAAGACGGCTAGTACCACTGGCCTTGCCGTAGCTGCTACTCCAAATTTATTACTGGGAACAGCAAAAGAATCGCCCAATGAAAAGCTGAATATGGGCATCATCGGCTCCGGAGGCAGAGGTTCGGCGAATCTGCGTGGGGTGTCCTCAGAAAACATTGTGGCGCTTTGTGATGTAAATGTTCAAACCCTAGAGGCAGTCCATAAGAAATATCCCAAGGCCAAGAAGTATACGGATTGGCGCAAGATGATGGATGACAAGTCGATTGATGCAGTCACCGTTAGCACTGCTGACCATTGCCACGCCCCGGCCAGTGTGGCGGCAATGCGCGCTGGGAAGCATGTTTATTGTGAGAAACCTTTGGCTCACAGTGTTCATGAGGCGCGTGTGATGCGTGAGACCTTTGCGAAGTCAGGGGTTGCTACCCAAATGGGGACACAAATTCACGCGAACGATAATTATCGGCGGGTGGTTGAATTGGTTCAAAGTGGAGCTATTGGCGCGGTGCGCGAGGCACATGTATGGTGTAGTCGTACGATTAACCCAATCGGGGCAGCTGAATTGGAACGCCAATCACCACCTGATTGGTTTCGTTGGGATGAATGGTTGGGGCCAGCCCCCGATCGCTACTACAATCAGGGTTACTGGAAAGGCGGCAACCTCAATTGGAATCGGCGGTGGGATTTTGGCAATGGCGTTCTGGGGGATATGGGCAGTCATTTGATTGATTTACCTTGGTGGGCATTGGAACTGCACACTCCACTCACCTGTGAGGCGATAGGGCCTAAGGCGGATCCTCATGCCTGTCCGCCGTGGATGAAGGTGACTTGGGAGCATGCGGCACGTAGAGGTAAACCTGCATTGGAAGCCCCTGTGAAGGTGGTTTGGTATCACGGAGGACGGAGTAAACGTGATCGGCCTGAAATTGAGACGGGTGTGGACTTGAGTAAGTGGTTTAATGGAATTCTATTTGTAGGCGATAAGGGAATGCTGTTGGCCGATTACGGCAAACGTGTGTTGCTACCCAAAGATAAGTTCGCAGACTTCAAAGCACCCAAGCCATGGATTGCCAAGTCAATTGGTCATCATCAAGAATGGATACACGCAGCCAAAACCGGTGCACCAACCTTATGTAACTTTGAGTACTCAGGAAGTCTTATTGAACATAACCTGCTGGGTTCAGTGGCTTATCGCGTAGGAAAGAAGTTGCAATGGGATTCAAAGAACCTCAAGGCCACCAACGCTCCTGAAGCCAGTAAGTATATTAGGCGTGAATACCGCAAAGGCTGGTCCATCTAGTTTCAATTAAGGAAAAATATTAAATGAGGGTTCTGGTCGCGATTTTGTATGGTTTATTGCTGCCAGCAAAAGGGGCTGACTGGCCGAACTGGCGAGGGCCCAAATACGATGGCATCACTCCCGAAAAACTTCCTCGGGACTTACCCAAATCATTGCCGGTCGCTTGGAATGCAGAAGTAGGAACTGGTTTTTGTACTGTCTCGGTTCAAGAGGGCAGAGTTTTGACCATGGGAAACGCCAATGGGAAGGACACCATTTGGTGTCTGAATTCTGCTGACGGACGGGTTCTCTGGAAACACACTTACGATTGTCCGCTCGATCCACTCTACTACGAAGGCGGGCCGGGGAGTACGCCGACGATTTTTGATGGGTCGGTTTATACGCTGAGCAAAAAAGGGCATGCGTTTCGGCTCGACCTCGAAACGGGCAAAGTGATTTGGAGCCGGGACCTGGTTAAAGACCACGATTTCAAACTGCCGGAGTGGAGCTTTGCGGGGTCGCCCTTTATATATCGGGACACGGTGATCCTAAGCGTGGGGCGGCAAGGCGTTGCCTTGAGCCTGAAGGATGGAGCGACCCGTTGGATGCCTTCGAAGGAAACTGCGGGATACGCGACGATGGTTCCCTTTCGCGAGGCTGAGCATTTGTATTTTTCGGCCAAATCGTTGATGGGAGTTTCCCTGAAAAATGGCGTGGCGAAATGGTCGTATCCATGGAAAACCAGCCGCGATGTAAACGCCGCCGATCCCGTTGCGCTCGGGAAAAATCAACTACTTGTTTCCTCCAGCATCGGAACTTCGTTGTTGGATCTCTCTTCCGGTAAACCCGAGGAGCAATGGAAGCAGCGAAACCTGCGATGGTATTTTAATCCCGGCGTGGTGATCGGCGAGCATGTGTACTCCATCCACGGCACCACGCATCGGCCAACCGAACTGGTCTGCACCGAAATTAAAACCGGCAAAACAATTTGGAGCGAGGAAGGCTACGGCAGCGGTGGTCTGATGGCGGCCGGGAACGACGTGATCGTGTTCGACAAAGGCACGTTGACGATTTTTGAGGCGTCCCCGGAAG
>WTHG01000370.1 GCA_011523245.1 Verrucomicrobiales bacterium
TCCTGGCTGAGCGTCAGACTGAGCAGATCGTGGTGGGCATGCCTCGCAACATGGATGGCAGTTTCGGGCCGCAGGCGTTGTTGGTGCAGGATTTTGTGGCGGTGTTGAAAAAGTCCGTGGCGATGCCGGTGGTGACGTGGGACGAGCGGCTGACCAGCGCGGCAGCAGAGGAGCGCCTGCGTGAGGCGGGCGTGAACGCGCGGGACGCGAAAAAGAAGGTGGACGCCTCGGCGGCGGCCATCATGCTGCAGGATTATCTGGATAGTTTCGCCGGATGAAACGGTTCAAGCTCACCATTGCCTACGATGGCGCGGGCTATTACGGCTGGCAGGTGCAGCAGCGGCAGGTGACTGTGCAGCAACGGGTGGAGGAGGCCGTGCAGCAGTTGTTTCCGGCCGTGAAACGGGTGCACAGCTCCAGCCGCACGGACACCGGCGTACATGCGCTGGGCATGGTGGCGCATGTGGATTTGCCGGTGGATCAGCGACCGATGGATGGGGCGCAACTGCGCCGTGCACTCAATGCCTTTTTGCCGGCGGACATTCGGGTGATGAAGGCGGTGCGCGCCAAGGCGGATTTTCATGCGCGCTTTGATGCGAAGGGCAAGCAGTATCATTATTGCATCTGGAATGGTCCGGCGATGAACCCGCTGCTCAACGGCCGTGCGTGGCATGTGCCGGTGTCTCTGGATGTGCCGCGCATGCAGGCGGCGGCGAAGTTGTTTGTGGGTAACAAAGATTTCAAGTCCTTTGCCACCACGCGCGAGTATGAGATGGAAACCACCGTGCGCCGCGTGACCAAGTGCGAGGTACGCAAGCGCGGGCCGGAGGTGCACGTGCTGATTGCCGGCGAAGGATTTTTGTACAAGATGTGCCGAGGCATTGTGGGCACGCTGGAACAGGTGGGCCAAGGCAAGCTGACACAACGGGCGATTCGCCAGATTTTTCGTGACCGTGACCGCTGCGTGGCCGGCATGAACGCGCCGGCGTGCGGGCTGACTTTGGTAAAAGTTTTGTACTAGGGATGAAGGATGAAGGCAGTTAATTCATCCTTCCGCTTTTCGCCTTCTGCCTTATGAACGTTGTCCTCCTCCAGCCTGAGATACCGCCCAACACAGGGAATGTGGCGCGCTTGTGTGCGGCCACGGGGGTGCGGCTGCATTTGGTGGGCCCACTGGGTTTTCGGCTGGACGACCGCGAGTTGAAGCGGGCGGGGATGGATTACTGGCAGCAGGTGGATTGGCGGATGTGGGATGACTGGGCGGCGTTTGCCGTGGAGCTGCCGGCGGGCGCGCGTTTGTGGCTGGTGGAGCAGGGTGGGGCAAAGCGTTATGACGAGGTGGAATTCCGTGTCGATGATTTCTTGGTTTTTGGTCGTGAGACGGCCGGTTTGCCGAAAGGTCTTCTCGAAAACAATGCGGATTCATGGCTGCGCATCCCAATGTTTAATTCAGAAGCGAGATCGCTGAATCTCTCCAATTGCGTTTCACTGGTGCTGTATGAGGCCTTGCGACAACAGGGTTTTTCCGGCGAATTGGGCGCATGACGCTGATTAGGGGTTGACGCCCTCGCCGATTCGCCTATGTTTCCCCCGCTCCCTAACGGGGGCGCTCATAGAGAGTGACGGAGGGACTGGCCCAATGATGTCACGGCAACCGATTGAAACAGCGCGTTTCAATGGCCAGGTGCCAAATCCAGCCGGTGAAAGCCGGAGAAGATGAGCCTTGGCGCAAAATAATTTTCGCCCGCTCATCGCCGTGAGCGGGCTTTTTTGTAGCCTGTTGTCGGCGAACTTGTTGAAGAAAAGGAAAGACTATGGTTGAACAACAGGGTTACATGAAGGCGTTATGTTGTCGTGAGTGCGGTGAGGAATACCCTCTCGAGGCACGGCATGTTTGCGAGTTATGTTTTGGACCGTTAGAGGTGGTTTATGACTACGAGGCGGCCAAGAGGAAAATGACTCGTCAGACGATTGAGGGACGTCCTCAAAGCATGTGGAGATACGCCGAACTATTGCCGGTGGCTGGTGAACCAACCGTTGGCCGCGAGGTGGGCTTCACACCGCTGGTAAAGGCTGATCGTCTTGCTAAACGGCTGGGAATTCGTGAGCTATGGATTAAGAACGATGCAGTTAATTATCCAACGCTTTCATTTAAGGATCGCGTTGTGAGTGTGGCTTTGAGCCGAGCGCGCGAAATGGGCTTTGAAGTGGTGGCCTGCGCTTCAACTGGAAATCTTGCCAATAGCGTAGCGGCCAACGCGGCGTCTGCAGGCCTTACGGCATTTGTTTTCATTCCAAATGACCTTGAGAAGGGTAAGGTGGTAAATTCTCTGATCTATAATGCCAATGTTATTGGGATTAAGGGGCACTATGATGAAGTGAACCGTCTCTGCGCCGAGATTGCCGGTAAACATAATTGGGCATTTGTTAACGTGAATATGCGCCCCTATTACGCGGAAGGCTCCAAAACTCAAGGTTTCGAGATTATGGAACAACTTGGATGGAAAATCCCGCGACACACAGTTGTTCCGATGGCTTCCGGTTCATTACTTACCAAGATTCATAAGAGTTACCAGGAGGCCGTGAAGGTTGGTTTAGTCGAAGAATCAGAATACAGCGTGCATGGTGCGCAAGCTACGGGTTGTTCGCCAATTAGTCAGGCGTTCAAGCAAGGGCAGGATTTCTTCAAGCCAGTTAAACCTGACACGATTGCTAAAAGCTTGGCTATAGGTACACCGGCTGATGGATTTTATGCTTTAAAAGTTTTCAAAGAAACCGCTGCGGCCTCGGATGATGTGACTGATGATGAGATTCGCGAGGGAATTAAGCTCCTTGCGGAGACCGAGGGTATCTTTGCTGAAACCGCAGGAGGCGTAACCGTGGGCGTTGCAAAAAAACTCATTGCCAGCGGCGCTATCCCTGCCGATGATTCGGCCGTGCTTTGCATCACCGGCAACGGTCTGAAAACGCTCGATGCCGTGGAAAACCATGCGGGTAGCACTCGTGAAATTGCTCCCAGTTTGCGGGAGTTTGAGTCGCTGCTAGATAGCGATAAAGAGCTCGCAGCAGCTACTCAATAAACATTATTATGCCAGTAAATATTCGTATCCCTACGCCGCTTCGTAAGCTCACACATGATGAAGAAGTGGTGGAAACCAGTGCCGAAAACATCGGTCAGGCCATTGCCGACCTTGAAACCCGTTACCCAGGTATTGAGGAACGGTTGCTTGATGAGTCCGGTGAAGTGCGGCGCTTTGTCAACGTATACGTTAACGAGGAAGATATTCGTTTTCTCGACAACAAAGACACTGCGATCAAAGATGGCGATGAGGTAAGTATCATTCCCGCCATTGCAGGTGGTTGAGCGGATGCCAGCTAAGAAGACAGCTAAGAAAAAGACGCCTAAAAAGAGCGCGAAAAAAGAGCAAGAGCGGCTTCGTTTATGGCTGATGTACCCTCCCAAGCACATTACCTCACCGATAGTTTGGGAGTTGATCACTCGATTTGAGTTGAAGGCTAACATTCGTCAGGCTGAAGTACGCGATGAAATTGGTATAGTTTGCCTAGAACTCGAAGGTCTACGCTTATCACTCAAGAAAGCCTCCCAATGGCTTGACCGCCAAGGTGTTAAAGTTGAGCCGGTAGAAATAAGCGTTATTAGTGGCTGAGGTGGCCGGCGTGGTAACCATTCGGTGGGACGTGCTACCTACCGAGTTATCTGAGGTGCGTCGTTTGTCACTATACCCTTTCAAGCAGGCCAGCAAAAACCTGGACGCTGAGATGACCGCTAACCCTGCGACGATCTTCGCCGGCGCCTTTCGTGAGAATCAACCGATTGGCTGCATTGCCGTGTTACCTGAGCCGAATCACGGCTGCACCGCGCGGATACGGTGGTTTGGAGTATTGGAAAATGAGCGTGGGCAGGGCGTGGGCACGCAACTTGTGGCCGCCGCACAGAAACACGCCACGGACTCCGATCAAACGCTCTGGGCCGATGTCCGCATCAAGGCCATCCCAATCTATGAAAGACTCGGGTTTGAGCCCTTGGGCGACTTCTTTGAATTACCGGAAATCGGTTTGCACCGCGTAATGCGCTGGGGGCCAACTGGACTCCGTTCTTGAAAAAACGGGCCAATTCGTGTCCTCTCACCACGGCGTGACCCGCCCGGTGATGTTGATCCACGTATCCAGAGACGGCCAACAATTCGGCCCGTATACCCCCGAGGATGTGCAGGCCTATCTGGCTGACGGCAGTCTTCTGACTACTGATCTCGGTTGGGTGGAAGGCACGGCTGAATGGGTGCCTCTGCCGCAATTAGTAAGGGGCGGGGCAGCACCGCCACCTGCCATTCCCGGCATCACCTGCCCTAAATGTGGGGCTGGCTTGGAGGCGGATCAAGTCATCTGTTTGGCCTGTGGGCACAATTTGGATGAACCGGTTGTGGAGGTTACGGAAGAAGCAAATGTACCGCAAGAGAAGCGGAAGATACCACCTTCATTAACTTACGAAGATGAATTGGCTGATCGATCTTCATTTGTGAATTCTGTGGGGTGGGGTCTCTTAATGGCTGGTTTGATGCCCGTATTCGGTGATGGAGAATGGAAAGTTCCTGCCTGGAAATTCTGGGAATTAGCTGAATGGCAGGCGATGTACAGTATCATCGGACCTGTGGTGGTCGGTGTGATTTTAATAGTTTTGGCGTCGGCTATGCATGGTCGAAATCGAGGTATAGTAGTATTGGTGCTTGGGTTGACCATGGGAGGCTTGGCTTTGACGGATCCTGAGATTGGGGCTTTCAAATTGGCGACCCCGGTAGAAGATACATCTACCCCTATTCCTGAGCCTCTGTCTTCCGAAGAAGCTGGAGGCACGGTGGATATCCCTGAAAAGGAGATCGAACTTGTAGATAAAAATGTGTTTTTTGAAAAATTGGGCCTCGAACCAGATCAGCATTCAACGAGCATTACAGTTTTTTTGATTGGGTGGCTGCTGCTGGCGATTGGAACGAAGTCGAGATTTTATCGGGTAGACAGTGTCATTGCTTATGGAATATCCATGTTGGGAGCGATTGGTATTTTGGTGTTCATGTTTATGCCTGGGCAGTATGGCATGCCTTTTATGGCGGCCATTGATGCTATGAGTAATAATATATTTTTGGGGGTCGGCCTTCTTTTGATGATGGCAATGCTACTGGGTGCTGCTGTTTTGTGCTTTATAAATACATTAGGTAAGAGGCCTAGCCAGATGAAACAATGGTCTAGCTTAGCCGTAACCCTTACCGTTATTTCTCTGGCTATGCCTGTGTTACCGACATGGGGGAAAGTGATCTATGACGAATGCAGAGATGATCATGAGCGAGCGGAAAAACGATTGGCGTATGTGGAAAGTCAGTTTGGCACAATCTATACAGGGCAACAGGCGAGCCGGAAAGATATGGCTTTAAACAAGGTCGAAAAGCCGATCAGCGCGGTAATCGCGGCGTCCTGTGGTTGGTTGATGGCCGGAGTGAAATATATGGATTGGGTTGGTGGTATAATGATTTTGTTGCCCCTGGGGATGGTTGAAACGATCTGTGGCACTCGCGAGCGTGATAGTGATTTCATGGTATTGCAACAGTGATGGATTGGTTTATCGTTAAGAATGGGGAGGC
>WTHG01000284.1 GCA_011523245.1 Verrucomicrobiales bacterium
CATCCGGCTGTGCAGGTGTTTCAGGCGATCCGCATCGCGGTGAATGATGAGTTGGGTGAATTAACACGCGGTTTGGAGGGTGCGTTTGGTTTGCTTAAGCCGGGCGGTCGGCTGGCGGTGATCACCTTTCACTCGCTGGAAGACCGGATGGTGAAGGCGTTCGGTAACGAACACGCCCGCGATTACGACGTGCCGGGTGAGGTGGATGTGCCGATGTTACGCGTGGACCGCGAGCCACGCATGCGTTGGGTGAGCCGGAAATCCATTCGGTCAACCGATGCGGAATTGGAAGCGAATCCGCGGGCGCGCAGTGCGCAGTTGAGGGTGTTGGAGAAAATTTAACCCAAGGGGAAATATGAATCGCAAAAAGGGGAACAAGGCAGTACGGTTTGGGCCTGCGCTCAAGGCGGTGTTGATTTGTGTTGTCACCTGTGGCCTCGGTTTGGGGTACGTGTGGCAGAAACAGCAGATTAATACTCTCGGGCAGCAGATTAAGGAGAACGAAATCAAGCTGGAGGAATTGCGGCGTGAAAACAAACGCCGGGGCGATAATTTGGCTTACCTGATGTCACCCCAGGAATTGGACACGCGCCTGCGGCAGCTGAACCTGGACTTGATGGTGCCACGCCCTGAACAGATCGTGGTGCTGCAGGAACAACGGGAAACCGCACCGCAATCGCCAATGGTCGGCACGGAACCCATCCGTACGGCCAGTCGCTAACCTCCTCCAGCCGGAGGCACACGTGGAAGACAACGGGAAGAGCCTGCAGCGCTCGGCCAAGCGGTGGCTTTACTGCTTTGGTGTCATCATGCTGTTGTCCTTCAGTCTACTGGGTTATCGCCTGGTGGACCTTCAAGTAATTCGCCATGCGCAATTGAGCGACGTGGCCCGCGGCAACACGGTGCGCACCATTGTTCGCGAGCCGCGCCGAGGAAACATTCTGGATGCCCGTGGCAACCTTTTGGCGACCAGTCTGTTTGTCAAAACCATCTGTGCCGATCCGGGATTGATCGGCCCGTACGGCCCGCAGCTGGCCGCTGCCTTGGCCCCTCATTTGGAATTGGAAGAGGCTTGGCTTGCTTCCAAGTTGGAACCTAAATTATTTCAGGCCGATTCTGGCCAAATGCGCACCAACCGTTATGTGGTTCTCAAACGGAAAGTGCCACGGGAAAAATGGGAGGAAATTTCGGCGGATCTGAAGGCCCTCGATCTGGGAGTGGACGAATCTAGCCTCACCCGCAAACAACGCCAAATGCTGACCAGTGTACGCCGGTCCATTTTTGCTGACCGCAAGGAGGATCAACTTCGCGTGTACCCCGGCAATCGGTTGGCTTCCCATGTGCTTGGTTTTGTGGGCGGCACAGATCACGACGGCAAGGAGGGCATCGAGGCCGTGTTGGATTCCCGCCTCACCGGTACGCGAGGTTGGCGCGTAACCGAAACCGATTCGCGCAAGCGAGAGGTGGTTTCCCTGCGCCATCAGGACGTCGCCGCTCGCAATGGGTTGAATGCCCGCCTTACAATAGACCTCGGTGTGCAACACATCGTGGAGGCGGAATTGGATCAGGCGATGGAGCGGTATCAACCGCAGGGTGTCACCGCCGTGGTGGTCCGGCCTGCGACCGGAGAAATATTGGCGATGGCCAACCGGCCGGATTTCGATCCCAACCGGCCCGGTGAATTCCCGGCCGCCAACCGCCGAAATCGAGCTGTAACCGACACCGCGGAGCCCGGCTCCACCTTCAAGGCTGTGACTGTGGCCGGAGCCCTTAATGAACACCTCGTTTCACTGGAGAGCCGCTTCGATTGTGAGAACGGCATCTTTTATCATGGCGGCCGGTCGTTGCGGGACCATCATCCTTATGACCGACTAAGTGTGAAGGAGATCATCACCAAATCCTCCAACATCGGCTCGGCTAAGGTGGCCATGCTGTTGGGTGAGGGGCATTTGCATCATTACATCCGGCGGTTTGGTTTTGGGGAACGCACGCGCGTGAGCCTGCCCGGCGAGGTATCCGGCACTGTGCATCCCCTGAAACGCTGGAACAAACTCTCCATCACCCGCGTACCTATGGGCCATGAAGTGGCCACCACCCCCATCCAAATGGCCATGATGGCCAGCGCCATTGCCAATGGAGGAAAACTGATGCGGCCCATGCTGCTGCGGCAGTTAGAAGATGAAGCCGGCCGAGTGGTCGTGCAATATCATCCGGAAGCCGTGCGACAGGTGGTAACCCCGGAAGCAGCCCGGCACGTAACTGTGGCCTTGAAGACCGTGGTGGAGCCGGGCGGCACGGCTCGTCGTGCGGCGTTGGAGTATTATAGTGTGGCCGGGAAAACCGGCACGGCGCAAAAAGCGGGGCGCGGCGGATACATCCCCGGTAAATATTATTCATCATTCGTGGGATTTTTTCCTGCCGACCAGCCCGCCTTATGTATATATGTGGCGCTCGATGAACCGACCGGGGATTACTATGGAGGCCTTACCGCTGCGCCAATTTTCAAGGCGATCGCGGAGCGGTCGGCCAGTTATCTTGGCGTCAAACCGGATCTGGTCGAGCAAGGCTCCATGGTATCCAGAAACGAAGGGCCATAAGCCGTGAAATTAACGGCACTGTTGAAGGCCCTACCGGAAGTGCAACCCACTGGTAATCTCCCCGGATCCATTCAGGCTCTGGAATACGATTCACGCCGGGTCGCGCCCGGCTCGCTCTTTATCGCGCTGCGTGGGGCGAAATCGGACGGGCACCAGTACGCTGCTGAAGCCGCCCAGCGAGGAGCCGTGGCGGTGGTGGCCGAGGAGTCGTTGGCCTTGCCTGATACCTGTGCACTTTTGCGCGTGCCTAATAGCCGAGAGGCAATGGCCGATTTGGCGGCCGCATTTTATGGTCAACCGGCTCACCAACTTAAACTGTTGGGCGTGACTGGCACTAACGGAAAAACATCCGTGGCATTTCTGCTGCGTCATTTTTTGGCGGCCACCGGAAATCGTTGCGGCATGATTGGCACCGTGGAATACGATTTGGGGCAACGCGTTGTGCCTGCTTCACGGACAACCCCCGAATCGCTCGAACTGCAGGCGTACTTGGCGACGATGCGCGATGCCGGTTGCGAAATGGCCATCATGGAAGTGAGCTCTCATGCGCTGCTGCAACATCGGGTGCGCGGGTTGGATTTTACGGTCGCTGGTTTTACCAACCTGACGCAGGATCATCTCGATTACCACGACGACATGGAGCAGTATTATTCGGCCAAACGCAGGCTATTTGCTGATCACAATTCCGGCACGGCCGTGGTGAACGCGGAAGATCATTACGGTCAACGTTTGGCCCGCGAATTTTCGGCTCAAACCGTGGGCGAATTACCAACGGCCGATCTCTCCATTGAGGTCGATGAGCTGGCGCAAGCGCAGTCTCGTTTCCGTGTGGAAGGCGTCAACTTCACCATGCCTTTGATCGGCCGCCATAACGTTGCCAATGCCGCTTTGGCTTTGGGGATGGTCCGAGCGTTAGGTGTAAGCTTGGAAGATTGCGTGAAACCCTTGGCGTCGGTTGCCCCTGTGCCCGGCCGGCTGGAGCCGATTGTGGAAGGTCAGCCGTTTGCGGTGTACGTTGATTACGCCCACACGGATGATGCTTTACGTCAGGTCTTATCGACACTGCGCGAGATAACTCCGGGCCAACTGCGGGTGGTGTTTGGGTGCGGCGGTAATCGGGACGCGGGGAAGCGCCAAAAGATGGGTGCGGTGGCTGCCGCGCTGGCCGACGTGGTGATGATTACTACGGATAACCCGCGCCGCGAAGATCCGGCGGCGATTGCTGATCAGATTGCCGAGGGTTGTACTTCTGTGGGTGATGCCAATTGGCAGATTGAGTTGGATCGGGAACGTGCCTTTGACGAAGTATTACGGGCGTCCGCTCCGGGTGACACCGTCTTGCTCGCTGGTAAAGGGCACGAGACCTATCAGGAGATTAACGATCTGGTGCAACCGTTTGATGATCGAGCAATGGCACGGTCCATTTTGACAGCCCTGAAAGAGACGCGTTGATGGGAAGCCCCTTGCAATTTTTGCTTGAGACGTGTCCGGGGGCAAGTGTCGGTATCGATTCGACACAGGTTTATCAGCGGGTTTGTACCGACACTCGCAAGGTGCAACCGGGCGATTTGTTTTTTGCGCTGCGAGGCGAACGCTTCAATGGCAATACCTATGCGACTAAGGCACTGCAAGCGGGAGCGGTGGCGGCGGTGGTGGATGAGCCGGTGGACGCCGCCCCGGTTTTGCGCGTGGCGGATGCCCGCGTGGCATATGGTCAGTTGGCGGCTGCGCATCGCCGGGAGTTCGAGTTACCAGTATTCGGGGTGGCGGGATCCAACGGCAAAACTTCCACCAAAGATATGTTGGCCTCCGTGCTGAGTGCCGAGCGCAATGTACTGTGTAGTGAGGCTAGTTTTAACAACGATGTGGGTGTGCCCGCAACCTTACTACAGCTTGAGCCGAAACATGAGGCCGCAGTGGTGGAACTGGGCACTAATCATCCCGGTGAACTGGCACCCTTGGTGCAGATGGCGGCCCCCGATTTTGGTGTGCTCACGGGGATAGGTCGCGAGCATTTAGAATTTTTTGGCGACCTTCAAGGTGTGGCACAAGAGGAGGGAATGCTGGCGGAGTTGTTGCCGTCTCGTGGAAAACTTTTCCTGTATGGTGATGGGGATTGGGTTAAGCCAATTTGCCAACGCACCCAAGCTCACGTCTATCGTGTGGGCTTTGAGGCAACCAATGATTGGCAAGTGAAGACCGTGCAGGTTGAAGAGAGCGGGACACACTTTTCAATTCGGGCTGCTGAAGGCTCGTGGAGTGGGGATTATTTTACTCCGCTCATTGGGCGCCATCAGGCCGGCAACGCCGCCTTGGCGTTGGCAGCTGGAGCAGCACTGGGCATGGACCGGGAGGCTCTGGCCCAGGGATTGGCGGCCAGTCCGCAGCCGAGGCTGCGGTTGCAATGGGCCGAGAGTGGCGGGGTTCGTTGGTTGAACGATGCCTATAATGCCAACGCGGATTCAGTCCGTGCCTCGCTGGAAACACTGGGGGCGTTGGAAACGAACGGCCGCCGGTTTGTGGTGTTGGGCGAGATGGCTGAACTGGGGGCGCACGCCGAGAACGCGCACCGGGAGGCCGGTGAATTGGCGGCCTCGGTGGCCGCCGGTTTGATTGCAATTGGCCAATGGGCTGAAGTTACATCCGAAGCGGCACGGGCCGCGGGGTTGAAGAGGGTTGAAGCCGTGTCGGATACTCGAAGCGCGGCGAATGTGCTGCGAGAGTGGGTGCAACCAAAGGATGTGGTATTATTGAAAGCTTCGCGAGCGGCGAAGCTGGAACAGATTTTGGATTTATTTTAACCCGCTAATACGGGCTGGGAGGATGTTTTATTATTTGAGTCAACTGCCGGAATGGCTGATGCACAATGGGCACAGTCAATGGGGGGATTGGCTCTCGCCACTAAACGTCTTTCAGTACTCCACCTTTCGCAGTGCAGGGGCGGCGGTGACGGCGCTACTGCTTTGCTGGTGGCTGGGGCCGCGGGTGATTGGATGGCTGCAGTATCTGGCGAATCAGGAGTATGAGGACATGGCGCGCGAAGG
>WTHG01000261.1 GCA_011523245.1 Verrucomicrobiales bacterium
TCGCTGTTTAGCTTCGGTTTATTATCTGGCGCGACCACTGGTTCCGACTGGGCGGCTTGGGAGTTTTTGTTGGAATAAAACGGCGTTTCCTTTTTGGGGGGTTCGGGTGTTGCGGCCTCAGGTGGGACCGGGACAAAGATGTTCGGTTTTTTAATAGGATTCTGGGGTTCAGGTGGAGGCGGGGGTTGGCTGAGATCAAGGGTGGCCAGTCGGTATTGTTTTTGGGGGGGAGCGGGGAGAGAGGCAGTTTTCAGCCAACCACCCCAGAGCACGCCGGCAGCCACTATGGCATGAATTGCCAGCGTCGCGATCAATGCGGCCGTGATGGCTTGCGATTGATGTTCCTGCGGGGGGGTCATGGAGTAAGATTCCGGTAGTGCCCGGCTGGCGGCAATGCTTACTTGTTAAGACTGCTCCCAACCTATGTGTGTGCCGGTTATATACTTAATAATGCCGCCGAGGTCGAGATTGGATTGAATGGGGGGCAGCTTTCAGGTAAGGGCTGCGTATGGACGATGCTGCGCGTGGGTTGCGAGTGAATGTGGATCAATTGGTGTATCAGGAAGGGGTGCTCACCCCTCCGGATACGCCGCATTGTTTTGCGTATTACATCACTATCCTGAATGAAGGTGAAGAAACAATAACCGTGCGCGGGCGCAAATGGGTAGTGACGGAAAGCAATGGCGAGGTGATCGCGGTTGAGGGGGATGGTGTGGTTGGGGAATTCCCAGTTCTTGGGCCGGGCGAGCATTTCAGCTATAATAGCTATCACATGATTCGATCCTCCCGGGCTATTGCGCAGGGAAGTTATCTGGGGGTGACGGGCAGTGGTGAGCCGGTGGTGGTTGGTATTCCGGCCTTTGAATTGGTTACCCCGGAAGCGGGGGAAGTGGGATATTGCTAGGCAATGCTAGCGGGGGCGATAGATAATGCGCGCCTTGGAAAGATCGTAGGGAGACATTTCAACCTTCACCGTGTCGCCTTCCGCGATGCGGATCCAGTTTTTGCGCATCTTACCGGAAATATGCGCCAATACTTCATGTCCGTTGGGCAGCTTGACCTTGAACATAGTGCCGGGCATCACCTGTGAAATGGTGCCTTCCAATTGTATGGGCTCTTCTTTTGCCATTTGGGAAGGGCGCACCTTGACCGCGCAGCTAAGAGTTGGCAAGTGCAAAGGGCACAAAAAAGACCCCGTTTTGGGGCCTTTGAATTAATGGGTATAGTTTATTCGGCTAGGAGTTTCTCAACTTTGGAATCGAGTTCACTGCGAGCTTTCATATCTACCAGATTGCCTTCCTTATCGACCAGCCACATGGCCGGGATGCCTTGGATGCCGTACATTACCGCAAATTCATTTTTCCACCCCAATCCATCAAAGTGCTGCGGCCATGGCATTTCGTTTTCCTTCACGAAATCAGTCAGTTTATCCTTTGATTGGTCTAGTGAAATGCCGACGATTTCAAATCCTTTTTCGTGATACTTGGCGTAAGTTTTTTTCACGTTTGGCAGTTCAGCAACGCAAGGGCCGCACCATGTGGCCCAAAAGTCGATCAGCACGACTTTGCCTTTAAGCTTACCCAGATCAACCTGACGTCCGTCTACAGCTTTGAAGGCCATTTTGACGGGCTTGCCCAAAGCGTCCATTTTCTTGAGCTTGCCGGCAGCCGCGCTGGCCATTTGGGCTGGGCCGTTTTCCATGACGCGCTTAAGGAAATCTTTGGCTTTTTCTGGTTCCACGGAATCAGCCATGCGCATCAAGGCGGCATTGGCGCCGGAATCTTTGGGATCTTTCTTGAGAATTGCGAGGATGCCTTTCTCGGCCTTTTCTGCCAGCGTTTTGGAGAGCTTTTTGTCTTCCACCAGGGTGCTGGCTTCGGCCAACATCATCAGTGGCCGGCTGTCACTTGGAAATTCCTTGGCTAATTCTTGTGCGCCTTTTGCATACTCCTGGAAAGCCTTGCCACGGTCTTCAGCGATGAGGCCGCGTACTTTGCCTATGAGTTCCTTGGCTGCATCGGGGAATTCCCGCTTCGTCGGCTTGTCTTCGGCACGGAGGAATGCTGTGAGAGTAAACGCAGCAATCAGAGAAAGCCGCACAATGAGGTGAAGTTTGTTCTTCATAAAAACTTTCGGGTTCGGTTAGCCTAAGGTGTTTTGATCTGTTGGCGAGCTTTTTTGAGGGTTTGATTAACCTAAATCCTTAAGGGTTTTGAGCTCGTCTCCTTTGAGGTGCAGAGTTTGCGTCGGGAACGCTAATTCCAGACCCATCTCGGTGAGTTTATCCATAATTTTGAGATTCACGCGTTCACGAACCTCCAAATATTCCTTCCATACCGTGCTTTTGCTGAAATAATACAGAAAGACATCTAGTGAACTCGGGCTGAAGTCAGTAAATTGTACGAGTTTGTAGTCCTGATCCACGCCTTCATCTTCGTTGAGGATTGTTTCAATGGCCTTGAGAGCTTCGCGCATTTGATCTGGCGTGGTGTCGTATGTGAGGCCCAGTGTCATCTTAATGCGGCGTTTCGGCATTTGGGACCAGTTTTTAATCGTTTCACCGGCTAACGTGCCGTTGGGGACAGTCATTAGTGTCTTATCGAACATTCTGATTTTGGTTGAGCGAAAACCAATTTCCTCAACATCGCCATCAATTGAATCACCCACGGTAATCCAATCGCCCACCTTGTAGGGCCGGTCGGTCAGGATATTGATCGTGCCAACAAGATGGGCGACTGAATCCTTTGAGCCCATGGAAAAGGCAAAGCCCAGCACGCCGCCTAAAGCGACCAAACCGGTGATGTTTACGCCGATGGTCGCCAAAACGGTGAGTGTTCCGATAATGACCACCACAATTCTTAAAGCACGACGGATGAGCGGTGTGAATTGGCCGCGCAACCCTTCGTCGGCTTTGGCCAATAATTCATCCAGATAATGCGCGGCCACATCCACGAGACGATACACTAGCCAAATGATCGTGAACCCCAGAAAAATGGTGTAGCTCTTGCCGATTAGTTCGGCCGGAAAACGTTCGACATTGAAGATTAGGAGAAACGCCGCCAAATGGACGGCTCCGATCATGACAAATGTGTTAATTGGTTTGATGATTGCCTCAAACAATTTGTCATCCCATTCCGCCTCGGTGTTTTTCACAAAGTTTTCGATGCGAGTTTGGAGGAAACGAAGGGCGATGCGTTTAATAATCAAGCCAGCGAATATGACAAGGAAGGCGGCCACCAGTTGCCACGCTAAAATCCCGATCCCCAGAATGTCTTGACCGAGATATTGTTGAAACGTTTGGACGGCTGCTGAATCTTCAAGTTTGTTGACGAGTGCTTCGGTTTTTTGTTTGGCGGCATTGTTGGTGTTTACCTCAATCGGCGGTGGGTCCGCCGCCAATGCGGGGGTGGTGCTAAAACCAAACAGTAGGGCGCTTATGAGTAGAGCAGGCCAATGTTGCATGCGGGAAAATTGAGCAGACGGCTAGGCGGGGTCAAGCCTATCCGGCTACACTGGGTATGAGGATCCATTTGGCTAATGCCAGAAGGAAGAAGAAACCAGCAACATCGGTGACTGTGGTGATCAGAATACTTGAGGCCAACGCGGGGTCCAGCCTGAAGAACTTTAAGGCGAACGGTATCAGGACGCCAAACAGTGCCGCAGCCATGAGATTAAGAATCATAGCCAAGCCGACCACCAGACCCAGTTTCCAGCCAAGACGGCCATCAAAGAGCCCGCCAACGAGGTAGCCAATAATGCCGACGATCAGGCCAATAATCAGCCCGATCAATATGCTCAACAGAATTTCTTTGAAGAGAGCCTTGCGGCCATCTCCCGGGGAAAGTTCGCCTAAGGCCATGTCACGGATGATTACCGTGACTGTCTGCATCCCGGCATTCCCGCCTTGTCCGGCGATGATTGGCAGAAAAATTGCCAGAACAGCATATGTTTCGATTGTGCTTTCAAAAACACCTACCACCGCGCCGGCGAAGCAGGCAGTGATCAGGTTGATGCATAGCCAAGGAAGACGTTTTCCGAACGATTGTTTCCATGGTGTAAGAGCGCGTTCTTCACCGGAGAGACCGACCATCTTCTGCATGTCCTCCGTTTGCTCTTCAATGGCGACTGACAACGCATCGTCACCCCGGATGACGCCAACGAGCCGGCCTTCTTCATCAAGAACGGGTAGGCCAAGAAAGTGGTATTTTTCAAACCGCCGAACGACCTCCTCTTGGTCGTCGGTAGCACGGACATACTTGACCTCACGGTTCATTACATCCGCAGTTTTCACTTCGTCATCGGAAAAGATGAGGTCGCGGATGGAGACGATACCGACTAGTTTTTCGTCTTTGTCAGTGACGTACAGGTAATTGATGTCCGTCGGAGCCTGTTCCCGATGTTTGCGACGGATACGCCGAAGGCCATCCCCCACGGTGTGATGGGATCGGAGCGTCACAAATCGATCGTTCATGATGCCGCCGGCCGTATCTTCCGGATATTTTAAAAGATCGCGTGCGGCCTGAGCTTCCTCCTTGCCCATCTTCCGAAGCAGGCGTGCGCGATCGACCTCAGGGATTTCGCCCAGCACGTCCGCGGCCTCTTCCGCGTACATTTTATTGAGGAGCGGAACCAGCTTGGACTGGGGGAATTTCTCCAGCAAATCCGCAATCCACTCATCTTCCAGCTCCGCCAAGGCGGCGGAGGCGGTATCGACGGGAAGCTCTGTGAGGATGTGGCGGGCTTCCTCGGTGGGCATGCGTTGCAGGCGATCGGCCAGATCAGCCGGATGCATCGCCTTAAATTCGTCCAGATAGATGGGGGTTGTCTCCGCCATGGTTGCCTCCGCAGGGCTGGATTCTAGGGCGAAACTGACGTTTTACAAGCCGTGAGTGCTCGCCGGTTTGGGCGGTTTAACCGCCGGCAACAATTCGCACGATCTCCAGGCGGTCGCCGGGTTGAAGTTGTTTTCCGGCGAAGGCTGACGGGGGGAGCGCTTCACCGTTGAGCTCCACTACAACCGAGCGCGGTGGCAGGCCGAGTTGCTGCAGGAATTCCTCCACCGTGCAAGGGATGGTTAGGGCTGTTTCTTTTCCATTGGCTACGACAATGGACATCAGGAGATTTCGAGTAGGCTTACTTCAGGACGGCAATTGAACCGCAGCCCGTTGAGATTGCCGACACCTTTGGAAATATGAAGCCAACGGTCTCCCAATCGATGTAGGCCTCGGACATACTTTTTGTCCTTCACCGGGGCCAAGGGGGCGCCTAAGCCGGGAAGATAAACCTGCCCTCCATGGGTGTGGCCGCTAAGCATCAGTTGCCACGGGTAAGTCGCTAGTTCTGTTTTGGTGTCCGGATTGTGGGATAGCAGAATGGTTGGGTATTGCTCCTCGAGCCCAGCGAAAGCTTGATCGGGGCAGCATTCTCGATTCCAAAGATCGCCCACGCCTACCACGTTGATTGTTTGCTCTGCCAAGTCAACTAACGTGTGTTCGTTGTGCAAGAGGTGGATGCCGGCTTTTTTTAGCATTCGCTGAACTGGCAAACTATGGGCAGCGCCAATCTTCATGGTGCCCGATGCCCAAGAGCCACCATCGTGATTGCCTAAGCAGGCATAAGTTGGTGCAGTTTTGGAC
>WTHG01000425.1 GCA_011523245.1 Verrucomicrobiales bacterium
AATCTAAATCCTATGATTTGAGGCTACTCGCCGCCGGGCTCTTCTTCTTCGCCATCACCCTCTGCTTCCGACGCGGCATCCGCGGCATCCGCCTCGGCAGCTGCTTCGTCCTCTCCGCCGCCGCAGGCGGTTGTTAGCATCAGTGAACCGGCCGTGAAAGCCACTACAATGGTTTGGGTAATGATTTTTTTCATACGAACTAATTCCGTCTGTGTTGAAAAATAGGCAAAACAAAGCTGTTTATCAAGGAAAAAGGCATGATCTCTCAAAAAACAGCGGAGAAATCGATTTTTCTGAATGTTTCATCCCCCTCCCTTTTTTTAACAGATTCCACGCATGATTGCGTGAATATCGCACATTTATTCGGGTTTATTTTTTTAATTGGCTAAATACTTGGGAAAAATTGGATCATTTTTGGCATTTAAAATGCAAAAGGGCGTTTATCTGCCAAAAGGCATACTGCTAAACGGGAAGGGATTGATGAAAGCCCTTCTTCCGCAACGGATAGCGAAACCCAGTACAAAAGAAATAATAAAATGAAGAAAAACACCAAAGGATTCACCCTAATCGAACTGTTGGTTGTGATTGCTATTATTGGCATTCTGGCCAGCATGTTGCTGCCCACTCTGGCCAAGGCCAAGACCAAAGCCAACCGCCTCAAGTGCTCAGGCAACTTGGGCTCCATTGCAAAGGCCTATCAGTCGTTTAGCTCCGCTAATGGAGGGTTTAATCCCCATATGGATCCTGAAATGTCAGATGAGAGAGACGACCATAAAGCGGCCCAATATAAGGGATATCGTCATAATCACCGATTTCACCAGGCTGTCGGGTGGATGCATGGATTTGAGCTGCGTGATTCACTCGTGACATTTTCCGTGCTGGCATCTCCGCTGGACCCTAAGGCTATTGCCGAACAACGTAAATGGGGCACGAAAAACTTCTCTGAATGGAAAGGTGCTGTAAAAGGCAATGATTTTAACCGCAAGCGTCAAAGCTATGCCATTCACATGGGTGGCGACTCAGCCGTTGATGCCACGGTGATTGCCTCGACCCGCAATATTAAGAGTGAAACCACTGGTGCGGACCGGGAAAACTACTATCAGGCCAAGGGAGGCATGAATAATAAAGGTCAATGGAAGTTTGCTTCTCGCAATGCGGGTTTCAGCACGGATGCCAACTGGTGGAACCACGCCACCTATGACACTGACGGCACCAATCTGGGCACCACTGGCTTCTACGGCCCCGGAGTTAAGGAATACAGCATGACCGGCTTCCAATCTGATGAGGCTAACTGGGTCACCAGCGGCGGCTCGGCTAAGCAGGGAACCGCCTCTGACTTCAATGCGCAACTGGCCGAAGCGGCAAAAGTGCAATCCGAAGGCATGGCGATCTCTGAAGGCTTGTGCATTTTGATGGTCCGGGCCAACCAGCGCTAATCGGTATATAACCCGCAAACAATTCAACGCCGCCCGTTTGGGCGGCGTTTTTTTGTTTTTTCATGGGTTTTGGTGGGAAAATGAACGTAGTCGAAACAGTGGATGCGCCATTGGCCGCAAAATGTTACGTAGATTTCGTGGAATTCACGCAATAGAGTGAATATCCTCAAATCCACTACGGCCGAATGTCAATCCCCCCTGTTTTCGCGGGAAATCGCTTCAATTTAACATGGCATGAAGTCTGCTTAATGAGTCCGACCTGTCTGCGTTTGCAGGCATAAACCGAAACCATAAACATAAAACAACCATGAATACCAAAAAAGCATTTACTCTTATCGAGTTGCTGGTGGTGATCGCCATCATCGGCATTTTGGCGAGCATGTTGTTGCCCACGCTAGCAAAGGCCAAAACTAAGGCCAACCGCTTGAAGTGTAGCAACAAGCTCAAGAGCTATCAGGCTGCTATGGAGAACTACGCATCGAACGCCAACGGGGCCGTGCCTACCCTAGATCCAGGCATGATTAACCAATACGCCCGTCCGGCCGGTTACGCCGACTGGCACGATCCGTGGGAGATTCCGCAGTGGACCCGTGGCTACGCCGTGTCCGAAATCCTTAACGATTTCGAATCCTATGTGTCGCCGTTGGACCCCAAAGTGATTGCCCGTGCGCGCAAGAACGGCACCAAGAGCTGGGCTCAACGCAATGGAAGTCATCACAACTACACACTCAACCATGAGCATCAATCATACGCCATCAAGATGCAGGGTGATGTAACCGTAGGAGCCACGATTATTGCTTCAACCCGCAATATTAAGGCTGCCACCGGAGATCAAGCCAACGATTACTTTTTAGCTAAGGGTGGTGCAAACCACAACGACCGCTGGAGGTACGCGAATAGCAATCGTAGCCGTGGTCATCACTGGGGATCCAACTGCATGGAGATTCATGATGGCGTGGACTTCGCTGCTGGTTTCTATGGTCCTGGTAGTAAGAACTACAGCCTTACGGGTTTCCAATCCGGCGAGGGCAACTGGGTGATGGCTGATGGCTCCACCAAGCAAGGTACTGACGCCGAGTACAACGACCAACTGCGTGCGGCCGAAAAGGTTCGCGCTGAGGGCTTATGCTTGGCTGACGGCCTAAACCTAATGAACTTGCTTCCCAAACAGAACTAATTTAGTATCTGGTCGAGGCAACTCATTATGAAGCAACAAATTAAAAATACCCTGATCCGAACCCTATGGGTGGCTCCTCTGCTCGCCGCTGGTCTCGCAATCGGTTGCGCCCAGAGTGAGGGCGAACAAAGCTCCGAAGACGCCGCCGCTGAAGAAGCGGGCGAAGTCAACGACACCACTCCAGGTGAAGGCGAGGAAGGCTATCCTGACCAAGGGGCTCCGGAAGGTACGGAAAGCTCCGAGTAACGGTTCAGGAGATAACTAAAAAATCACCCGCGTCACCATTACGGTGGCGCGGTTTTTTTATGGAGATCGGATCGGGAGCGGTGCGTTAAAAATACGCGAAAAGTGTTAGAATTGACGCGCTGTCCGAAGCAGAAGAGCGTTTTTCCCCAATAAACGGGACTTGAGCAGGGGCACGCCAAATGCTATTTAATTTATCCAGTAATATCCACTTCGACGAATTAACCCAAATGAAAAAAGCGTTTACCCTAATCGAATTGCTGGTGGTCATTGCCATCATCGGTATCCTGGCAAGCATGCTCCTCCCCACCTTGGCGAAGGCCAAAATGAAAGCCAACCGGTTGAAATGTTCCAATCAACTGAAGAGCTATCTCACCGCCTTTCAGAATTACAGTTCTGAAACCGGTGGGGCCACACCGCATCTGGATCCCAACAATGTGAATAATGCATACGCCCATGCTTGGGGGTATGGTGACATACATGATCCTTATGAAACCATTCAGTGGATGACCCCCATTCCAATTCGTGAAGTGCTCAATGATTTCACGAGCTATGTTTCGCCTCTGGACCCCAAAGTGATCGCTATGAACGCAAAGCAATCCAGAAAGACATGGTCTGAATTTCATGGAAACAGGAACCGTTACATGGGGGAAGACATGCAAAGTTACGGTATTCACATGCAAGGGGATATGTCGGTTGGCTCAACCATTCTGGCATCAACCCGCAATGGCAAAGGGGCTACGGGAGCCGAAAAGAACGATTATTGGAAGAAATTCGGCGGAGCCAACCACAACGATCGGTGGCGCTATGTGACCGGGGATCGCTCGGACGGGCATCACTGGGGGCACTCACAAACCATCAAATTTGACGTTGGCGGCAACCAGTTTCAGGCCGGTTTCTTTGGTCCAGGGGTAAAAACCCACAGCATGACCGGTTTACAAACAGACGATGCCAACTGGGTCACCGTAGATGGCGGCGTTAAGCAGGGAACGGCTTCCGAATACAATGCCCAACTGCAACGGGCAGAGGAAACGCATATGGAAGGCGGATCGGTTTCTGATGGCTTGAACCTGATCGTCCTGAATCCCAACCAAAGTGGGACCCGGTGGAGTGGGGTGCGTTAATTAAATTGCTAATTTATACTGATGAAAAACAACAATCAGGACGTTAAAACGACGATGAAACACCTCGCATTGGCCGCATGCCTAGGTATTTGGGGAGCCTGCGGCGGGGGCGACGAGAGCGCCAGTGAACAGGACCAAAAAGATGCCGAGGCGATGGCAGTCCCCGAAAAAATGGATCCAACAGAGGCCGAGAAGGAAAAAGGATACCTCCCACCGGGAGGAGGCGAATAATCCGATTAACGGCTCGGTTGGAGCAAATGCTGCAAGCCACTCCATTGGAGTGGCTTTTTTCGTTTTATTAAGGTCAGGCACGATTAAAAAATCTATTTCAACGGAATTGCGTGAGGATTCTAACGTCAGCGTGAAAAAACCGCGCCCCCAGCTTAATTGGGTCTTAAAACCGTGTTATTTCACTGTTTTAAGGGGTTTTTTGGGTTGGCATGCGTTGTGCTCAAAGGGTTACAGTTAATTAATCGCACTAGACCCTCCGGGCGGGCCCCATTGAGCCTGGTGCACACAACCCAACAGTATCGGAGAATACAACAGATGAAGAAAACACAAAAAGGTTTCACCCTGATCGAATTGCTCGTGGTGATCGCTATCATTGGTATCCTGGCCAGCATGCTGCTGCCGGCTCTCGCTCGTGCTAAGGCTAAGGCCAACCGCATGAAGTGCGTGAGCAACCTCAAGAACGTGCAAACCGCCATGCTCGGTTTCTCGCAGGACAACAGCGGCCGCCTTCCTTGGCAGCTGACTTCCAGCGGTGTGCGGGCTCACGTGGATGCTGCCGCTACGGCTGCTGATGGTTACGGTGCCGCCGAAGGTGGCGACAACCTCACTAAGGCTCACGATAACGTGCTTGCTACGGCTGCGGGTTCTTACGGCATCGCTGCTATAAAGAGCGAGCTGCAAACCCCGAAGATCCTGCTCTCCCCGCTGGATTCTTCCAACGCCGCTGCCAACGAGATCGTTCAAGAGGGCTGGGCTGGTTACAACACCAAGTCCAACGCTACTGCTAACAGCCAGCTCGCTGCGGGTGCCTCCTACGCCCTCTGCCGTGGTGCTGACGCCCTGCGTGGTGCGACCGTGATTGGTCTTACCCGCAACAGCGAGAAGAATAGCCTCAATAACTCCCGCTGGCGCGGTGCGAACGAAGGCGCTGCGGCTCACGCACAAGTGATCGCCGGCTTGAACAAGTCCGAGGGCCAAATCGCTACCTTTGACGGTGGTGCCAAGCAGTCCAACGACTCCGACATCGCCGGCAACGACTGGGGTGGTAAGCTCTCCAAGGCTCACCGTACTGCCAAGGGTGGCTCGGCCAAAGGAAACACCAGCGGCAACTTGATCGGCAAGGTTGGTGGCGGCACCTGGTAGTCGACCAATTGCAACCAAATTCACGGAGGCGCCTCTTACGAGGCGCCTCTTTTTTCATTCTGAACTAGGGGATAACAGCTTGAGGCAATGGCAGTTCCCGAAAAGATGGATCCAGCAGAGGCCGAGAAGGAAAAAGGATACCTCCCACCGGGAGGAGGCGAATAATCCGCAAGACAGTCGAATTCGAGCGAATTCTGCAAGCCACTCCATCGGAGTGGTTTTTTTGTTTCATTATGGGG
>WTHG01000196.1 GCA_011523245.1 Verrucomicrobiales bacterium
AAATCTGGGGCTTTAGAGCCAACTTCGATAGCCATAATATTTCTTTTATTCGGTTTGAAGCGGTCTTATAGGCGCGCACTTCGAGGGTGTCAAACCGCAAAAAACCGTAACGACCGCCTCAAACGCATCGTATGCTTTACCATGGGGACATTTTGAACTATCTTAATTCGAAGGAGTGCTGAATCCATGATTCACCAAAACAAACGCCAAACTGGTTTCACCCTAATCGAACTACTGGTCGTCATTGCCATCATTGGGATTCTGGCCGCATTGCTCTTGCCCGTCTTGGCTAAAGCAAAAATCAAAGTCCGAAAAACTCAGAGCATCAATAATCAACGTCAAATTGGCAACGCCTACACCGAATACTTGGGCGATCATGATGGCTGGTTCCCGGTAGTAAACGGTCCGGCTGGAGTTGGCGGACAAGTTGGGGGAGCCACAGGAGCCAAAGGCCCACTCCCGCCCGTAGTGGCCCAACTATACGGAGCCAAAGTTCCCGAAGAGGAGCGCCCGTTGAATAAGTATGTCGCTGGGAATTTGGAAATATTTCATGACCCTGCGGATATCGGCGGTGGAGCATACAATGTTGGCAGTTGCTGGGAACAATTCGGAAATAGCTATCAGGCACAAGTCGCCGACGATATGTTTCGCGTCCAAAGAGTGTTAGGAGAAAAGAGTGAAAAAGAAGGCAGCTATGAAGCCACATCCATGCACGAATCAGAAATGGTCCAAAGCACCTCAAATAAAATAATCCAAGGAGACTGGAATTGGCCGTATGACCGCGAGGATACTTGGCATGGGCAAGAAGGTGAAGGCCGCCACATCATGCTTTATGGCGACATGCATGTAGAAGAATTTGTCTTCCCGCCTACCAAACAAATGCTCGACTGGATCGCTCCTCCGCCTCATGGGAACATGGAGGCGCCCGACCCCAACTACACGTGGTGGTAAGCCGATTGATTCAAGGCGGGTTTAGCCCGCTTTTTTTTTGACCTTCAATTCCCTGGCCGTTTCGCTTTGTGCATAGAAATCATCCAGTGGAAAACAACCACTTGGCAGCCCTTTGCGAGGGGCCGTGGTGCAGTCGCTGAATGTCCGGCAGATCAACCGTTTGTCCATACCACCATGCCCCATCGCGGCAGCAAGAATATCCGGATAGCTCAATATCACTCGACCCAGACCAACACAATCCGTCCAGTTGTCACGCAACAAAGCCTGACACACGTGCGGCAAGTATTCCTGAAGATAACTGAGCCCGGAGGCGATGATTGCCATACCGTCGGGTAGGCCCGCCTTCAACTGCCGTACCACTTCGATCTGGCGCGCCAAATCGATTAACGGATCGTACGCCGGCTGATAACCATCGCTCGGAGGATACGCGGCCGGCCGCTGGAGATGCGGTGTGTAATAAGGCGAACCAGCGGTGGTGTTGAGCAGTTTGATGCCCAGTTCACCGCAAAGAGCCACAAATGCAATCGTCTCCTCTAGATCAATTTCCGTGGGGTCATCTGGGTTCAAACCGAATTGATACATATACGGCGTGGTGTGTTCTTCAGGGATGCCGGGCCCCAGTTTGCCTGATGTAGAAAGCTCGGGATCCGGTCGATGTGGCACCATGTCAAAGGTGCTCAGGCGTACGGCGAGATCAATCTCGTTCCCTTCCGCCCGAATCCCCGCCACAATTTCGCGTAAAATGCGCGTGCGATTTTCAAAGGTGCCGCCAAATTTACCTTCGCGCGTGTGAGCACCCAGAAACTCGTGTAGTAAATACCCGTGGCAATGCTTGAGGTCCACAAAGTCCGCCCCCACCTCACGTGCAATTCCCGCAGCCCGCACGTAATCGGCAATCAGCTCCTCCACCTCGGCATCTGTCCATACATCCCCGTCGCCCTGCACCTTGAATTTGTCATCCAAAATCGGATGCCGATACGCAATGCGCGGTTCGTAGGTGAACTTTCCGTTCGGCCGGCAGAAACGCCCGGAATGCGTCAACTGAAAGCCCAGTGCCAAGTCGTCGGTTGTGCCATACTTTTCGCGATGGGCGGACAGCAGGAGGTCGCGTAGCTCCACCAATCCGTCCTGATTGGCTTCGTTGATGATCAACTGATTCGGATTAGCGCGTCCATCCGGCCTCACCGCCATGGCTTCCGCTCCGCAGATTAATTTCGCGCCACTCTCGCCAAACCGCCGCCAACGCCGGCGCATGGGATCCGTCACCCCACCATCGGTCGTACCATCCCAGCCCTCCATGGGATGCAGTGCAATCCGGTTTCCGAGGGTTTTGCCGTTCAGCGTGAGTGTCGTCAACGGTTGACCAATGGGGGAATCGTTCCCCACAATTTCATCCTCACAGGGAATCTCAATCCCCAACGAAGCCACGTGCGCGCGAAACGCGTCCACCGTCTTCAATGATGGAATTCGCGTCAGCTTGAACGGAGCGCTCATGCGGTGGGCATTTGCTCCACGATTTGCCGCAAAATGTCACGATCGCTTTCCGGGCGACCGGGTGATTGCGGGTGCGTGTGATCGCACTCGATTTGCCCGCGCAACTTAAGAAACATCGCTGCCGAATGTTTGTAGGCAGGCACTGGCGGACGGAAGGTGAGAAAACCAAGGTACTGCAACCAGTCGTTCAATTCATAAAACGCCGGATCCCCCGTAGCCCAAGCAGCATCGCGACGGGCAAATACATCCGGCGCGAACGTACTTAACCCGAGCAGGTAATCGCTGCCGTACATTACCATATCGATGGCCAGATCGTTGCCGGTAAACACGTGAAATTCTGGCCGCAATTCATCACGCAGCAGCAAACGCTGCCATTCCAATTCGCGATTAAGGGAGGAATGCTTCGAGCCGATTAACCGCTCGATCCCAAGTAGACCGCGATAAACATCCATGGAGTAAATCTTGCCGAAGGGCGCAAACACATCACTCAACTCAAACCCGATCAGGGCATCCGCGTGGCTCGCAAGTTTCGTATAACTGGCCACAATAGCCTCATCAGATTGGCCAGTGAGGCCAAACGACTGAAAGATCACCGGCGTGCCGCCATGGCTTTGGATCATCTCCATTTGGCGAAGGTATTCGCCATCATTAAATACCGCGCCCGGTTGATCGCTCACAAATGCACCAGCCACAAAATCATCAGTCTCTGCCTGCGTTAACTCCAGAGCGCGGCGACG
This sequence comes from Verrucomicrobiales bacterium, assembly GCA_011523245.1. GTDB lineage: Bacteria > Verrucomicrobiota > Verrucomicrobiia > Limisphaerales > UBA1100 > UBA1100. The sequence continues at coordinate 3,183 of WTHG01000196.1, forward strand.
AATGGAATCATCTATGAGATTACCAAAGCCGGTATCCATGTTCACTGCCGGCGTTAATCCGGCGGTCACCGTGCGCTGCACATGCGCGGAGAATCCGATCCAATCGGGATCCCCGTTTTCCTGAAAAGGGAGCAAGATGGCAGAGATGCCGCGAATCTTCCGTCGCGGCTTAATCATTGAAACCGGATTGATCACGGGCAATTAGGCCAGCATTTCTTATATTTTTTACCGCTACCGCAAGGGCATGGATCGTTACGTCCCACTTTAGGGCCTGACCGAACAGGACGTGGAGCCGCTGAGCCTTGTTTCCCGCTCACCTCAGCATTGACTTCGCTGACGATTTCGCCAGCTTGCGCGATGGAGGGATCAATACCAAGCGCATTGGCCATCTGTGTACTAGCTTTGTCAGAGAGACTGCGCATAAGATTCATGGCAGCTTCAAGGCTAGTCGCGGTTCGGAAAATGTTATTGCAAACTTCCTCGCGGATGTTCTCCATCAAGTCCATGAACATATCGCGCGCTTCGGTTTTGTACTCTACCAATGGATCTTTCTGGCCGTATGACCGCAGGTGAACGGATTGGCGCAGTCCATCCATTGCATACAGGTGTTCGCGCCAGAGGCGGTCGATCGAAACCAGAATCGCACGTCGCTCCACATGCACAAGCGCCTCCGGATCTTCGGTTTTGATTTTTACGCGGTATACTTCCTGTACAGCATCAAAGATAAAATGGCAAAGGGCGTATTGCTCGCTTGTAAGACCATCGTACATACTTCCTTCAGGCGGCGTTTCTGAAGCCTGCTCGGCAGTCTGCTTTAATTCTTCTTCACCCAAGCCCACTGGGAAGGTTTGGTTCACCCACAAAGCCAGTCCAGTGTAATCATACCCAACCTCTTCCTCCTCAAAGCCTTGTGGCATGAAGGATTCGACGCGTTTAACAATCACATCTTCCACCACGTCAAACATCACATCGCGAACATCATCTCCTTTAATGATGTTGTTGCGAAAACCGTAGAGCTGTTCGCGCTGTTTGTTCATTACGTCGTCGTATTCCAAAGTGCGACGACGAATTTGGTAATGATGTTGCTCCACGCGTTTTTGGGCGCTCTCGATGGAGCGGTTGAGGAGTGGGTGAGAAATTTCCTCGTCCTCTTCCATACCCACTTTTTGCAACATGCCGGTCATCTTCTCGCTGTTGCCGTAACGTCGCATCAGGTCGTCTTCGAGGCTGAGGAAGAAGTGCGAGCTTCCAGGATCGCCCTGACGCGCACAGCGGCCGCGCAACTGGCGATCGATACGACGTGATTCATGGCGCTCGGTACCGAGCACGTGCAGACCGCCGACATCCGGCACGCCTTTGGCTAGTTTGATATCGGTACCGCGCCCGGCCATGTTGGTGGCAATAGTTACCGTACCGCGTTGTCCTGCGCGGGCGACAATTTCCGCTTCTTGTTGGTGGAACTTCGCGTTTAACACGCTGTGCGGAATACGGGATTTCTCCAGCAACCGCGAAATGTGTTCACTGGTTTCCACCGCCACGGTACCTACCAGCACGGGACGTCCTTCGGAGTTTAAGCGACTCACCTCTTCGACGACTGCCTTGAACTTCACCTTTTCGGTGAGGTAAATGGAATCGTCGTTATCCTGGCGTAAACACGGGCGGTTTGGCGGAATAACGAGCACGCCGAGTTTGTAGATATCAAAAAATTCCGCCTGCTCGGTTTCGGCCGTACCGGTCATACCGGCGAGCTTGGTGTAGAGGCGGAAGTAATTTTGGATGGTGATAGTAGCGTAGGTCTGCGTTTCTTCCTCGATCTTGACGCTCTCCTTGGATTCCACGGCTTGATGTAAACCATCACTCCAGCGGCGGCCTTCCATCGGGCGACCGGTGTTTTCGTCCACGATCACGACCTTGTTGTTTTGCACAATGTACTGCACATCTTTTTCGTAGAGACAGTAGGCCTTGAGTAACTGAGAGGTGACGTGAATGCGTTCGCCTCGCTCCTGCGCCGCGGCTTGCACTCGCTGTTTTTCGGTCAATTTTTCCTGTGACGAGAGGGATTCATTGGAATCAATTTCATGATGTGCGGTCACGGTATCCGGCATCATAAAGGCTTCTGAATCGTTGGGGCTGAGGAAGCTGCGTCCTTTTTCCGTGAGATCCGCATCATGGCTTTTCTCGTCGATGGCAAAGAAGAGTTCCTCCTTTTGAGCATACAGGAGCTTCTTGGTTTGGTCCTTGTGCAGCTCCATTTCGGCCAATTCCAAACGGCGACGGTTGGCGGGATCGACCTTGACCTCGAGCAATCCCGAATGCTTCGGCTGGCCCTGCTGCACTCGATAAAGCAGCAACCCGATCTCGTGTTCGATCTCTGCATTTTCAGATTCGCCCAGTTTTTT
>WTHG01000179.1 GCA_011523245.1 Verrucomicrobiales bacterium
GTCTATTTTTGAAGGTACACGGCGAAGCCATGAGCGCCGGTGAGTTGGAAGCCTACTGCGGCCGCCTGCGTGACCTCAACGCGGCTGGTGGGCAGATCAGCGAAGTGCATCTCTATACCGTGGCGCGCCCCACACCCGAAGCCTTTGCCACCAAGCTGGAAGTGCCCGAACTCGAAGCAATGGCTAAGACGGTTCGAGATCAGACAGGCTTGAGAGTTTCCTTTTTCCCCTAAACATGAGCGAAGCCAGACACAATGCGTGGGGCCGCCAATGGGCATTAGGAGCGTTGGTTTTCTTGGGCGGCTTCGAGGTGATGGTTTTGGAGATTGTTGGCGCGCGGTTTTTGCAGCCGTTCTTCGGCGGATCATTCTATATTTGGACGAGTCAAATCGGTGTGGTCATGTTGGCCTTAGCGTTGGGCTATGCGGTGGGCGGCCGGCTGGCGGATCGCTGGCAGCAGGCGCGTCCATTGGGGATGATGTTAATTCCAGCGGGCATTTTTATATTGCTCATCCCCAATTTTGCCGGCGGCATGTTGGATGCCATAATGGAACGCTACGCTGTGGCCACACCGATTGAGGTTTCTGCCGATGGAGGAGGCCAACCGGCCAGTGAATTGATCGGCGAGTTGCCGGCAGATGTTTTGGAAGGCACCGACTCCGGTGCCCCTAGTGAGGCTCCAACGGAGCCGGCCCCGGAGGATGCGTGGACCGAGGTGCCGCCGTTCTGGAAGAAAATGGCCCCGGCCTTAGGCAGTGCTGTGGTGTTTTTATTGCCGTGTTTTGTGTTGGCTATGATCTCGCCGTACATCATTCGGCTGGCGACACAGCAGGTGGAAAAAGTGGGCACCCTGAGCGGCACGGTGTATGCGGCCAGTACGGTGGGCAGCATCGCCGGAGTGTTCATCACGGCGTACGTGTTGTTAGATCATTATTCCAATACGACCCTTTTTAGGGCAACCGGATGGTTGACCTTCGGGCTTACAGGTTTATGTTTTGCCTTGGATCTTTTATGGCCGGAATCTTCCAAAAACGAATCGGATTCAGCGGAGTAGTTTTACTGCTAGCTTTGGCTTGGAGTGTTCAGGGACAGGTGCGCCTGCGCACGAGCTCGGCGTACAACCAGATCACGGTGGAGGACACCGGCGGTTATCGGTTGCTGCGATTTAACGGCTCGATGGAGACACGCATGTGGCTGCCGAATCCGCTCTTTGGCCACTTCGAATACACCGAATATTTTCAAATGCCGCTGATTTTCAACCCCAAACCGCAACGGATGCTGTTGATGGGGTTGGGCGGCGGCAGCACGGTACGGGCGTTCCAGCATTATTATCCGGACATCCATTTGGATACCGTGGAGCTCGACCCCAAAGTGGCGCAGGTGGCCAAGCAGTTTTTTCACGTGAAGGAAACACCGAAGCACAAGATTCACTTTAGCGATGGCCGGCAATTTTTGCGGCTCAACAAAACGCGCAAATACGACGCCATTTTGATGGACGCCTACACCTCAAATCAATTCGGCACCCACATCCCGTTTCATTTGGCGACCAAGGAATTCTTTGGCTTGGCGGCCGAAGATCTCACGGAGGAAGGCGTGCTGGTTTTCAACGTTATCGGCACCTATGACGATTGGCGCTCCGACATCGTAGGGTCCATGTATCAAACGCTGAAGTCTGTGTTCCCGAATGTGTATCACTTTCAGGCGAGCGATACGCGCAACATTGTGATGCTGGCGGTGAAATCCAAGGAGCCGCTGACCAGCACTACCCTCAAAAACAAGGTTGCCGCCTTGCGGTCCGCGCGCCCGAAGTTGCCGAAATTTTTTGGGCCACGCGTGGCTCGAATCCGGGCGCAGGCCCCCAAAAGCGCGGCGAATGCGGGCGTGTTGACGGATGATTTCGCGCCCCCTGGCGGATTGCTGAAAAGCAAAAAGCGTTAGCTTTCAGCCGCCTCTGGCTCCGGTAAGCGCAAGCGGGCGACAAACGCGCCATCGGTACCGTCCTTCATGGGAGTCAAGGTGCGGGAATTTTCCAGTCGGAAATTCCGGTGCTTGCGTAGGAACTCCGCAATGACCTCCTCGTTTTCTTCCGGCTCAATGCTGCAGGTGCTGTACACCAGCACACCGCCGCGTTTGAGCAGGGGTGCAGCGCGTTTGAGCAGATCCAACTGAGCGCGAGCCAGTGTGGGTAGTTCGCGGGCATTGAGCCGCCAGCGCACGTCCACACGCCGCCGCATTACACCGGTGTTGGAGCAGGGGGCATCGATCAGAATCCGGTCAAACGGTCCGGCATTTTTGAGGTCAATTTGCGCCAAAGCCTTGGGCTGAATACAGGTGATCTCTAGCCGTTCGGCATTGTCTCGGAGCCGATCTAGCCGTCTATCATCAACATCGATGGCCAGTACGGCACCATCATCTTGCATGCGTTGGGCGATGGCGGTGGTCTTGCCACCCGGCGCGGCGCATAGATCGAGAATGTTTTCTCCCGGGCGCGGATCGAGTTCCTGCACGGAGGCCAGTGTACTGGGATCTTGAATGTAAAACATGCCCTCAGCAAAACTGGCTAGTGCCGCGGGTGATCCATCCGCCTCGATGCGATACATCAAGCCGGGGCTCAGCCAAGGGAGATCGCAGGGAGAGAACGAAACTTTTTCCTGCGTCCACTGCGCCTCAAGCTCGTCGGCCGTGACGCGTAGCGTATTGCGCCGTGCATAAATGGGTGCGGGCTGGTTATTCCATTCCAGCAGCGCATGGGTGTCATCTGGCCAACGATGTTGCCAGCGCTGCACGAGCCATTGCGGATGGGAATGGCCGACGGCCGGCTGGCGTTGGCGCAGCTCCGCAAGGCGCTCCAGCCATTGGGGTTTTTCCCGCAGGGCATTGCGGAGCACGGCATTGATGAAGCCGGCCTGATTGCCGAGGTCATGCCGTCGGGCGAGGTTGACCGTTTCATTTACTGCGGCATGATCCGGCACGCGATCGAGCTGGAAAATTTGGTATAAACCGAGGCGCAACAGGATCTGCGCTAACGGTCGCTGACGGCGGCCGTCGGTTTTTTGATCCACCAACCAATCCAGCCAGGCACGATGGCGAATGACGCCCAGCACGAGTTCCTGGCATAGCCCACGGTCCGGCCCACTCAGCTGCGGCAGAGCTTCTGTCAGAAGCGTTTCGGCGGGAATAGGTTCCCTCTCCCACTCCCGCAATAATCGGGCGGCGATTTCTCTTGGTTTTTGCCTCGGCACGCGCGTACTATCGATGCACACGCAGTTCCACGCGAGCCCTTTCGCGGGGGCGGAGCATTGTCACAGGTATGAAAGAAGAATTTGAGAAATTGGCGGCCAGCGGAAAAATTCGTGCCGCCGATGTTGATACCCTCGTTCAATTGGCCACCGAGGGTTTTTGTATGCACAAGAGCTGGGGATTCGGTCAGATCAAGACCGTGGATGTGGTGCTCGGCAAATTGTCAGTGGATTTCGACGGCCGCGAGGGCCACGCCATTGACCTCGCCTTTGCGCCGAAAATTCTCACGCCCATTGCCAAGAGTCACATCGAGGCTCGTAAAGCCACGGACATGGATGGCCTGAAACAAATGGCTGCCCTGCATCATGATGAAGTGATTAAAGTGATCGTGGATAGCTACGGCAATCTCGCCACCACGGACAAAGTGAGAGACGTGCTCGTGCCCAACGTGGTGGAGGCGGATGATTACAAGAAATGGTGGGAAACGGCGCGCCGCGAAATGAAAAAAGGCGGCCACTTTAAAGTACCCACCAAAAAGACCGAGCCCATTGAGTATCAGTCCGAGGACATTCCGTTGCAGGAACGGCTGCTGAGAGACTTTACCGACGCCCGCGGATTGAAAGCACGGTTGCCCATCGCTGTGGATTTAGGCAAGAGCGCCGCAGACCTTGATGACAAGGCGGCGGCGGCAGAAGTTACTTTAACCAAGCTGAACGAAGAAATTAGCAGCCACGCCCGCACCCAATCGGCGCTCGCGCTGGAGGCAGTCATGGTGCGTGACGACCTCGCCCAAGCGCTGGGGACCGCAGTGGGCGAAGACGCCCCGGCTGAATCCGCAATCTGGGACGGGGAATCGGAGCTGTCGGAAATCATTCCCGCCATGCCGGTTGGCCGCCAACATCGGGCATTGGAATCCTATCAAAGTACCACGGAAAATTGGCCTCAGGATTTCCTGAATCTCATCACCCAGGTTCCCGCTCGTTTGGTCGGCGATTGCGTTACGTTGCTGGCCGAAGGCGGCCACAAGAAGGAACTGACGGAGGAGCTGAATTCCCTGATCAACCACCATGGTGCCACGGGAGAATTACTCTTGTGGCTGGCTAAAGATAAGAGCGGAGACTACGCCGAGCTGCTCACGCCGGAGGCGTTTGGCGCGATGCTCTCGGCAATTGAGCGGGAAACCAGTGATGAAAAGCGCGCGAGCAAGTTGCGAGATTTCCTGCTGACCGATGCAAAATTTTTCGACCTCATCACCAGCGACGTAGATGTCGAGGTGGTGCAAGATATCGTTCGCGCGATTCAGATGTCCACCTGTTTTGAGGGTATGGACAAGCGCTCGGTGCTCGGCAAAATTGTCAAGGCGCACCCCGAGATCCAGTCGTTCATCACCCAAGGCGACAAAGACAAGGCAGAGACAAAACCCGTCGACTCCTCGCTCATTGTTTCGTGGGAAAGCCTCGAGCGGAAGAAGAACGATCTTGAGGAACTCATGCAAAAACGCATTCCGGCCAACTCGAAGGAAATCGAAATTGCCCGCGAGTATGGTGATTTGCGCGAGAACGCCGAATTCAAGGCCGCCAAGGAGCAGCAGAAGGTGCTCATGGCGTTGCAGGCCGAATGGGAGAACGACGTCGACCGCGCCCGCGGCATCAACTACGCCGATGCCGATACCAGCGCGGCCAACGTGGGCACGCGCGTGACAGTGACCAACCTAGCGAACAATGAACGCGAGGAATACTCCCTCATGGGCGCGTGGGATGGCGACCCCGACAACAACCGCATCAGTTACCTTACCCCGCTGGGTCAAGCCATCTTTGGCAGTGAACCGGGCGCGGAAGTGGAAGTGCAGCTGGGCGACGAGACCCGCCGGATTCGCGTGGATTCAATCGCGCCGCTGGCTTCCTGACCTATAAGCCATGCGCACGGTCAAGGTACCGCTGGCGGACCGCTCCTACCCGATTCGAATCGGGAGCGGATTGCTCGCGGGCCTTGGCGCCCAGTGCGCGCGACTCAAACTCGGCCGCCGTTGCGCGGTGATTTCCGATGCCACGGTGGCCCGGCGATATCGTAAACCGGCGCTGGCCTCGCTCAAGGCCGCCGGCTTTGAGCCGATCTTCATTTCCCAACCGGCCGGCGAACAGGCCAAAACCCTGAAGAATGTGCAGGCCTGTTACGATCTACTGGCCAAACACCGGCTGGAGCGCGGCTCGTTTGTGGTCGCCTTGGGCGGCGGCGTGGTCGGCGATCTGGGCGGGTTTGTGGCTGCCACCTATTTGCGCGGGATTGATTTTGTGCAGGTGCCCACCACGCTGTTGGCGCAGGTGGAT
>WTHG01000118.1 GCA_011523245.1 Verrucomicrobiales bacterium
GCTTTAATGTAGACTTCTTCGCTCATCAACAGCGCGGGATTGTTGCGAATTTAGCTAATACTGGCGACTCGATTTTTTTAACTACTCCTGCCAATCCACAAAATCCGCCAATGCCAGGCGTTCGGGTACGAAGGAATTAACCCCCGCTGCGGGATCGGGGTGCCCGACCGACAAGCCACAAACAATCCAGCGATCGTTTGATAATCCCAAAGTGGTGCGGATCACCTCCGCATACCCCGCCACGCTGTATTGCGGGCAACTGCCCATCCCCTGCGCGGTCAGTGCGAGCATTAGGTTTTGAAGAAACATGCCGGCATCTAGAAAATTGCCGCGCTCCGCGCCGGCCGGCAAATGTAGGATCATGTGCACTGGCGCGCCGAAGAAAGTGAAATTCTCCCTTCCATGCGCCTTGCGGGCGGACACATCGTCACGGGCAATGCCTTTCAACTCAAACAATGCATAGCCACAGGCCCGCGCGCGTTCCATCCATTCCTCGGGTTGTGGTTGCAGTGAGTAATCGTAATCTGCCTGCGGCTTGGCCCCGGCATCGTACTCGGCACACAGGGCATCGCTGAGTGCATCGCGACGGGCACCGGTGGTTACAGTCACGCGCCAAGGTTGCGTGTTCTTGCCGGAAGGCGCCTGGCCGGCGGCCTGCAAAGCCGCCTCCAACACATCGCGAGAGACGGGTTCATCTGTAAACGCCCGTTGACAATGTCGGGCGTGCAGCAGGGAAAGAAATTCAGCCGGGTTCATGACGGCTGCGTTGAAAGTTAATGCACCTCGCTGGGCTTGAAGAATCGCTCCACCTCAATCGCGGCGTTTTCCACTGAATCGGAGGCGTGGCAGATGTTCTTCATGCTGGTCGTGCCCATGTCACCCCGGATGGTGCCGACGGGGGCTTGAGTGGAATCGGTCGGCCCCAGCAGTTCGCGAATGGCTGCAACGGCATTTTCGCCTTCAAGTACGAGAGCCAACACGGGGCGCGAACTCATGAACTCCACGATCTCCGGAAAGAAAGGACGATCGGCGATGTGAGCGTAATGTTCCTTGAGCAGCTCGTCAGTTAGCGCAATGAGCTTGGTGCCGCGGATTTCGAATCCGGCTTTTTCGAACCGACCGATCACTTCGCCGGCATGGTGGCCGTCGAGACAGTCGGGTTTCAGCAAAATCAGGGAGCGTTCAATGGCCATAAAAAAATCTTGGTGAAGGGCGGAGCAATTAAGCAGGTTTTGACTTCCGGTGCAATGCGGAAGTGAGGCACGCCTAGCCGCTGATGGAATGCTCTGCCAAGGCCACGGCTTTGATCATGGCTTTGGCTTTGTTGACCGTTTCCTGAAATTCGGCTTCGGGAACAGAATCGTTGACCCAACCGCCGCCGGCTTGGACGTAGGCTTTGCCGTCCTTGAGCATGGCGGTGCGGATGGTGATACAGCAGTCGAGGTTGCCGTTGAAACTGAAATAGCCGACCGTGCCGCCGTAAGGGCCGCGGGTAGTTTGCTCAAATTCGCTGATGATCTGCATGGCACGGATCTTTGGCGCACCGGTGAGAGTGCCGGCGGGAAAGGTGGTGCGCAGGAGATCGTATGGCGTCTTGTCCGCGCAAAGCTGGCCGGTGACGCTGCTGACGATGTGCATCACGTGGCTGTAGCGCTCAATGACCATCAGATCGGCCACCTGCACGCTGCCGTACTCGCACACACGACCGATGTCGTTGCGGGCTAGATCCACGAGCATGACGTGTTCGGCGCGTTCTTTCGGATCAGCGAGTAGATCCTTTTCGTGCGCCACATCTTCTTCCGCGGTTTTGCCGCGTGGTCGTGTTCCAGCAATGGGGCGGATTTGCACTTGTCCTTCCTCGCTGCGCACATGGATTTCTGGCGAAGCGCCCACAAGTGAAAAGCCATCGAGCTCCAGCAAGAACATGTAGGGCGAGGGGTTGATGGAACGCACGGCTCGATAGACATCGAGCGGGTCGGCCTTCACCTCGGTGGAGAAGCGTTGCGAGCCGACCACCTGGATGATGTCACCCGCCCGGATGTATTCCTTGCTCTTGGCGACATTGGCGAGGAATGCATCCTTCTCCATGTTGGATTCGAACGACACCGCGGGCGGTTCGGCCGCGAGCGACACCGGCCGGTGCTTCAAGGGTTGCTCAAGCAACGACACGAGCCGCTCGACTTCCTCTACCGCATCGTCGTAGGCGTCCTCCGGATTAGCGCCGTCCTCGATGATGGCGTTCACGAGAATGGTCACCGTCTGCCGCACGCGATCGAAGATGAGCAGTTCATCGGCGATCAGAAAATACATCGCGGGAGTGCTCAGCTCATCCTTGGGCGGCCGCGGCACCACCGGCTCCACGTCATGAATAAATTCGTACCCCACAAAACCCATCGCGCCGCCGGTAAACCGCGGCAGCCCCGGCAGATCCACAGCACGATACCGACCCAGTACACGCTCCACCACTTCCAGCCCGTCGCGCACATGCTGCTCGCCCGGCTCGCGACTCACAGTGTAGGTGGCCGTCACCTTACCGCCCTCCACCACCTGCACCTGATCGCCATCCTGCCGAATGATCCCGCGCGGATTACAGCCCACAAACGAGTACCGGCTCAAGTGTTCGCCGCCCTCCACGCTCTCGCACAGAAACGCCTCGCCGTCCGAACGAATTTTGCGATAGGCCGAAAGCGGTGTCTCGAAATCCGCCAAAATCTCTCGGTACACTGGGATCAAATTCCCCTCTTGCGCGTGCTCCAAAAACGCCTCGCGCGAGGGGGTAATGTGCGAAACTTCACTCACGACTTTTTGCCATACAATTCCTCAGGATCCACCAACCGTTCCTCGGTCACCACCCCGGCATCCTCTTTTACACTACGAAAGAAACAACTCTTGTAGCCTTCATGACAGGCTGCCCCGATCTGCTCCACCTGAATCAACAACGTGTCGCCATCGCAATCGTAGGCCACATCCTTCACCTGTTGGGTGTTGCCGCTGCTCTCTCCTTTCATCCAATACTTCTGCCGACTGCGGCTCCAGAAATGCGTCTTTCCCGTCTCGATGGTATCACGAATTGAATCTGCATTCATCCACGCCATCATCAACACTCGGCCTGTCCCTTCCTCTTGGATAATCGCCGGGATTAAGCCGTCGTCATTAAATTTCAAATTATTGATAAAGGACATGGGCGGAACTTAACCACAGAGGCACGGGGAGCACACGGAAAATCAAACCACCCGCACGGGAATCTCGGCTTGGGCGAGATGCGATTTCACATCAGCCACGGTGTATTCGCCAAAGTGAAAAATGCTGGCGGCAAGGACGGCATCGGCTTGGCCCTGTTTGAGGACATCCACCATGTGATCGAGATTGCCCGCGCCGCCGCTGGCCACCACGGGTACGCCGACATTCTCGCTGATGCGGCGGGTGATCTCGATGTCGTAACCCGCCTTGGTGCCGTCGGCATCGATGCTGTTTAACACAATCTCTCCCGCTCCGAGTGCCACTGCTTCCTTCGCCCATTCAATGGCGTCCAGCCCGGCTTCAATGCGGCCGCCGTGGGTAAACACGCGCCATTCCTCATCGTCGGTCTTCTTGGCGTCGATACTTACCACGATGCATTGGCTGCCAAATTTTTCGGCACCCTCGCGAATGAGCGGCGGGGTGGCGATAGCAGAGGAATTGATGCTCACCTTGTCCGCGCCAGCCTTAAGCATCGTGCCCATGTCCTCCACGGTGCGAATACCGCCACCAACCGTAAGGGGCATGAAACACTGGTCGCCGGCACGCTCGATCACATCCACGATCGTCTTACGCTCATGGGCGCTGGCGGTTATGTCGAAGAAGACCATCTCATCAGCGCCCTGCCGATTGTATTCTAGCGCTAGCTCGACCGGATCACCGACATTGCGCAACTCACCCGCCTCAGCCTTGCCGAACTGCACCCCACGTGTCACCTGTCCATCATGAACATCGAGACACGGAATGACACGTTTGGCTAACATTAGCTTTTCGGGACGGGAGACTAGCCGCGGGTTGAGGCGGCCACGAGTGAAAAAGTTTTTTGTACGTATACATACAATATTATTGCCAAGGTGCGCTGCGGGCGTAGACTTGAGCCATGAAGAGGTTCGCAGGCCTGTTGTTGGCATTGAGTTTGGCCCCCCAACTTTCCTCACAAATTTTTGGTCCCGGTGTGATTCACACCGGTCAGGGCGCGCCGATTAAGATTATCGCCCCCAGCACACCGCATGGAGCTCCGGCTACCACGGTGATTATCAATCCGCCAGCACCGCAAGTGTCCGTGATGCAACCGCAATATGGTGGATACAACTATCCGTACCAACCTTTCCACACGCACACACAGCGCGGTTTACCCATGCATTCCATGTCCATGACTCCCGGCAGTATGTATGCACGACCGATGTATGTGCGCCCGACACTCGGTTCCATGATAATTATCACGCCACCTATGGTGGATTCCATGATGCCAGCACGCACGATTTTTGGACGTTGACCGGGAAAAAACAATTTTCCATCGAAAACCGCCGTTTTTTTTGACAAACGGCGGTTTTTTCGTTTTCCGGCACGGACTATGCTGTGAATAACCTGTTAACAAACACATAAATCCAAGGAAGGACTGTGTTAATGAAGAAAATCGTATTTTTTACCGTTGTTGCGTTCACCTGCGAGGTGCAGGCGCAGAATCTCTTTAGCCCCTTTCGCGGCTTGGCGTTTCCGCGCCTGAACGCTGCGGGCATTCCCAATCCCCAACAACCACAGCCGGCACCATCGCCCGGGCCTCAAACCCGCGGGCCGGTAAGTCCCAGCGCTGTGGCGGTCGGTACCGCGGTGGGCGGGGTAATTGGGTCCAACAGCCAAAAAAGCGCCGAAGGCGCGGCGATTGGCGGTGCTGTGGGGCTGTTGATAGGCCAGATGCTGGATAATAAAGCCGCGAAAAAAGCCCAGCAACGGGCGCAAACGGCCAACCCTCAACAAACTCTCCCGCAAGGTCCTGTGACTGCTGGCGCGCCGCAAATTGATCCGGTGACTGGGTTGCCCATTGATCCTAATGCCGCAGCCCCCGCCACACCGCCAGCCATTGATCCGGCCACAGGATTGCCGGTGGACGTGGGAGGTCCATCGCCCACGGCTGTACCGATTCCGGCAGTTCGTCAGGCACTGACACCCCGCCAGCGGGTAAACAAGCTTTTCGGACGTTGAGTATTTTGCCATTCTTCTCCGTCTAAAAGGAATAGCCATGAACAAAGCGCCGATTATTTTGATCACCACCGCCCTGCTTGGGGCCGCGGCCTGCACCAATGTAAATTCTCCCAACGGCCCGAGTGTCACCGAGCTGCGGCCTAGCGAACGCGGTTTTGTGGCCGGGCTCGGCATTGAATCCCAGGATTTGGTGACCATCTCCGATAAAATGGCACGCGGCATTCTCGGGGCTGAACCGATCGCCAATGCGCAAGGTAAACCGGTGGTCGTGCTTGAGCCGATCGACAACGATACGCGCTTTCCGATTGATCAGGATATTTTCCTG
>WTHG01000131.1 GCA_011523245.1 Verrucomicrobiales bacterium
GGATTTGATAACATCGGCGATGTGCTTTCCATGTCTCCTTTGTTGATGGAGAAATATCTGGATGCGGCGGAAGCCATCGCGCAGAAGGTGGTGGCGATTCCGCAAAAGCCCGGGCCGGGCACCGCGTTCCAAAAAGCGTACTTCGAGTTGCCACTCGTAAAATATACTGAAGAGGCTGCCTTCAAAGAGTTTGTGGTAAAGTTTATGCGGCGTGCTTACCGACGTGAAATTCGTGCTGAGGAAATTGATCGAATGATGGCAGTGAGTAAGGCGGCGGTCGATGAAGCAACGCCAATTCATGCGAGAGTGCAGGTAGTGATTCAAGCGGTCTTGGTCTCGCCACATTTTTTGTTTCGCTGGGAACTGGATGGAGCTCCGTCAAATCCCAAGGCCATCCGACGTTTGAATGAGTATGAATTAGCGTCGCGTTTGGCGTTTTTCATATGGAGTAGTGGCCCTGATGATCGTCTTTTGAATTTGGCGGCCAAAGGAACGCTTCGCAAGCAATTGGAGGCGGAAGTGCGACGGATGTTGGCTGATCCCAAAGCCGAATCGTTAGTGCGGAATTTCTCCGGTCAATGGTTACAGTTACGAAATTTGGATATCGTGCGTCCGGATAAGAATTTATTTCCGGCTTATACCATTGAGTTGCGAGACTATATGCGGCAGGAAACCGAAATGCTGTTTGCCGATGTGCTTCGCGGAAATCGGCCACTCACCGAATTGTTGACGGCACGCTATTCATTTGTGAACGAGCCTTTGGCTGCCTTGTATGGTCTTCCAAATGTTCAGGGGAAAGCGTTTCGGAAAGTGACGTTGGAGGGTGATGTAAGAGCCGGGGTTTTGGGGCATGCCAGTGTATTGACCTTAACCAGTGACCCCAATCGTACTTCACCTGTGAAGCGTGGAAAGTATGTGCTCGATAATATTCTGGGCACCCCACCTCCGCCTCCGCCTCCGAATGTTCCGGAATTGGAGGAAGCCGGTGAGATCAAGGGCACGATGCGCGAGCAAATGGCCAAACACAGCACCAACGCCGTGTGCGCCTCATGCCATAAGAAGATGGATCCAATTGGGTTTGCGTTTGAAAATTTTGATGCAATCGGGCGTTACCGCACAGACGATAACGGCGCTCCGGTGGATGCTGGAGGGCAGCTCGATAGTGGCGAATCCTTCAAAAACGCGGCGGAACTTCGTGTAATTTTTGCGACCAAGAAATCCGATTTATTTATCCGATGCGTCACGGAGAAAATGCTAACCTTCGCCCTGGGGCGTGGACTGGAATATTATGATAAGCGGCCGGTTGATAAGATTGTCGACCGTTTGGAGGGTAATGATGGCAAGTCGTTTCATTTGGTCATGGGGATCGTAGAAAGCTTGCCGTTTGATATGAAGCGGGGCGAAGCGGCTCCGTAGAGCCGTCTTGTTTATTGAACGAATTTAGGGTAAGATGCGTCCAAGGAAAGAATGGGAATAATGAATCAACTTTCACGGAGAACTTTTTTGCGTGGTGCGGGTACGGCGATTGCGTTGCCAGCCTTGGAAGCCATGATTCCGGGCAAGGCGTTGGCCGCTGGAAATGTGAAATTTCCGACGCGCATGGCGTTTGTGTACATCCCCAATGGCGTCATTCAAAAGGATTGGAACGTCAAAGGTGAAGGTCCCGGTTACCGCATGTCGCGTACGTTGCAGCCGCTGGAAAAGCATCGGGAGGATTTGCTCGTTTTGAGTGGGTTGGCGCATGAGAAGGCGGAAGCCAATGGTGATGGAGCCGGAGACCATGCACGGGCCAATGCAACTTTTCTAACCGCTTGTCAGGCCCGTAAAACCAGCGGGGCGGATATTCGGTTGGGCGTTTCCGTCGATCAAGTGGCTGCAAAACAATTGGCGGGCAAAACCCGGTTGCCCTCACTCGAGTTAAGCAGTGAAGGCGTTCGGTTGAGTGGTCGGTGCGATTCCGGTTACAGTTGCGCTTATCAGTTTAATTTGGCCTGGAAAAATGAAACCACACCCGTGCCGCCAGAATCCAACCCCAAGGCAGTATTTGACCGCCTGTTTGCGGGCGGTACAGCCAAGGAAGCATCGCAGGAGCGTAAACGTCGAATGGCGTTGCGAAAAAGCATTCTCGATTTCGCAATGGACGATGCGAAACAATTGGAGAAGCGCTTGGGGTATACGGACAAACGAAAGCTCGGTGAGTATCTGGAGTCAGTTCGAGAAATGGAGCGCCGCGTGGAGGCGATGGAGGCATCGCCCGTCGATTTGCCGCGGGGTTTTTCCGTTCCAGCGGGCAAGCCCAACGATTACGGGGAGCATGTGCGGCTCATGGCGGATATGATGGCCTTGGCTTTTCAAACCGATTCCACGCGCGTGATTTCTTATCTTATGGCTCATGATGGATCGAATCGGAGCTATCCGGTGGTTGGGGTGAAAAGCGGGCATCACAGTCTTTCGCATCATCGTGATAATGCTGATAAAGTGGAGTCACTGGCCAAAATCGACCGTTATCACGTTACCTTGTTTGCGCATCTTGTAGAGCGTTTGAAATCCATTCCGGAAGGTGAAGGCTCTTTGTTGGATCATTCGATGGTGGTATATGGCGGGGCGATTGGTGACGGGAATCGTCACACACACTACAATTTGCCTGTTTTGATGGCTGGTAAAGGGAATGGAGCGATCAAATCGGGCCGACATGTGGTTTATCCCAAAATGACGCCGATGGCCAATTTGTTCCTTAGTATGTTAGATGTTATGGGTACACCGACTGATCAATTGGGCGATAGCACGGGACGCTTGAAGGGGTTGGCTTAATTATTTTTCAGCTATAGCTAGCAGTGTGGTGAAGTGCGGCGGTTCTTCCTCTCGAGCGGCTTCGGTTATGTCTGCCTGTTTAAAGCCTGCTTCAGTGATCCATTGGTGGAGAGTATTTTTCGGGAAACCGAGCCAGTGGTCGCCGTACAATTTACGCGCTTGCTCGAATTGGTGTTCCAACAAATCAAGGATGATCAATCGTCCGCCCGGTCTCAGAATTTTGAAGGCAGAAATCAGTGCTGTTTGAGGGTGTTCAGCGTGGTGAAGGGCTTGGCTGAATAGCGCCACATCTACTGTCTTGGGCCTGAGAGGTGGATTTTCGATGTCGCCATGGCGAAATTCCAAATTTTTTATGCCATTTTTTTTAGCTTTGCGTTGGCCGAAATCCACAATGTGCTTGGAATTGTCCACGCAAATTACCTTGCGAGCTTTGCGTGCTAAGAGTTCGCCGACCAATCCCTCGCCCGATCCCATATCGGCAATATCAAGCGGAGGAACGAGCTGAAGAAGAAGCTGGCCGAATGCTTGCCATGAACGGCCTGGGCCGTATTTTTGATCGAACCGGCCGGCGACTTGGTTGAAATACACTTGGGCCTGCTCACTCCGTTGTTCCAGCACACGCTTTAGGTTCAGAGCGTCTTGTTTGTGTTGATCTCCTTCCGAAGCGATACGTCGGGCCATTTCAAGGCATTCCCGGGCTTGATCAGTGGCATCGGGATTGATGCGGTACAGAGAGCGTTTGCCGTCTTTACGAAAACTGAGTAAGCCATTTTCCTGAAGCACCCCAAGGTGGGTCGAAATACGTGATTGGCCCAATTCGGTGATCTCCTTTAGTTCGTTGACTGACAGCTCCTCGCGGCTCAATAAGGCCACAAGCCGAAGGCGGGTGGCGTCCGTGAGCGCTTTCAGGATTTTGAGGGATTGGCTCATGGTGGAGAAAATTGGTTTGACGCTCTGTTAAAAATTAATATCTTCAAATCCGGATACGTCAATATGTAAATTGACCTCCACGAAATATCTCATGGCTCAAAGTTACATTTTTTCCTCTGAATCCGTTGGTGAAGGCCATCCGGACAAAGTATCGGATACCATCAGTGATGCAGTGCTGGATGCGTGTTTGGCGCAGGATAAGCATAGCCGCGTGGCTTGTGAGACATTCGTGAAAAGTAACGTGGTTTGTGTTGGGGGTGAGATCACCACTAAGGCAAAGTTTGACTATGAGCAGGTCATTCGCAAAGCAATTCGCGGCATTGGTTACGTGAACGACGATGATGTCTTCCATGCCGATAAGGTGTTTATTAACAACTATCTCACTGCGCAAAGTCCGGACATTGCACAGGGTGTGGATGCCCGAAAAGCATCAGGCAAAGCAACTGCCGAGCAAGGTGCGGGGGATCAAGGCCTTATGTTTGGTTATGCTTGCGATGAGACCTCCGAGTTAATGCCGGCGCCCATCATGTATTCACACCGGCTAGGGCGTCAGCTGACCAAGCTCCGTAAAGCCGGTAAAGCTCAATGGCTCCGGCCTGATGCTAAAACACAGGTTTCGGTTCGATACGAAAACAATCGGCCGGTAAAGGTCACCAGTGTTGTAGTTTCTACCCAACATTCCGCGGATGTGAGCAATAAAGTGATCCGTGACTTTATCACCCGTGAAGTGATTGAAAAATCAATTCCAAAGAAAATGCTGGCGCGGGATACGCAGATTTTAATTAACCCCACTGGTCGGTTCGTGGTTGGAGGGCCAGAGGGCGATAGTGGCCTAACCGGACGCAAGATCATTGTGGATACCTACGGCGGGATGGGCCGCCATGGTGGTGGGGCGTTTAGCGGCAAAGACCCAAGTAAGGTAGATCGGAGTGCGGCATACATGGGGCGTTATGTGGCTAAGAACATCGTCGCGGCGGGCTTGGCGGCTCGTTGTGAAATTCAGTTTGCCTATGCGATTGGTTATCCCAAACCGGTCTCGGTTCATGTGGATACTTTTGGTACCAACACAGTGGCTGAGGGAAAAATAATTCGTGCTGTCAATAAAGTCTTCCAGCTCAAGCCAGCTGATATTGTGAAACAATTGAAACTGCTGCGACCTATATATTCAATCACTACTAATTATGGGCATTTCGGTAAGAACAATAAGGAAGTTACCTGGGAGAAAACTGATAAGGTAGCAGCATTGCAGCGTGCAGTGAAATAGAGATATTTTAAAAATGACAATGACACTCAAAAACCCTCAAACAAATCAGCGTGTTCACGATATCTCGTTGGCTGAAAAAGATTACCTGGTGCGCGATATTTCGTTGGCTGATTTTGGCCGTAAAGAAATTGCAATCGCAGAGAAAGAGATGCCGGGGTTGATGGCTACACGGGAAAAATACGGGCCAACCAAGCCGTTAAAAGGTGTGAAGGTCATGGGGTCACTTCATATGACCATTCAAACGGCCGTATTGATCGAAACACTGGTGGAACTCGGGGCGGATGTTCGATGGTGTTCGTGCAATATTTTTTCTACACAAGATCATGCGGCGGCGGCCATTGCGGCAGCAGGTATTCCTGTGTTTGCATGGAAAGGGGAAACTCTTGAGGAGGACTGGGATTGCACCCTTAAAGCTCTCACTTGGCCGGATGGCTCAAGACCGGATCAGATTGTCGACGATGGGGGGGGATGCGACTCTGCTGATTCATAAGGGAGTAGAGCTGGAAAATGGCAGTGACTGGG
>WTHG01000237.1 GCA_011523245.1 Verrucomicrobiales bacterium
GTCAACTCAGTGCCGCACGTTGGGCATGGAAATTTGAGATCCATCCGGCCAGAGGGTTGGGACTGAGAAATTTATCGCATTTCAGGAAGTAACTCAATACCGCAGTTCGGAATGGCAGCTAATAGCTGCCCTTGGCTGATTCGCCGGAGACGATGGTGACGCCATTGCTGGTGCCGATACGGGTGGCGCCGGCCTCTATCATAGCCCGCGCTTCGTCTGCGTTGCGTACGCCGCCGGCGGCTTTGACACCGGCAAATTGGCCGACCGTTTCGCGCATCAGCCTTACATGCTCCAGCGTGGCGCCGGCGTTGCCGAAGCCGGTGGAGGTTTTCACAAAGTGCGCCTGCGCCTGCGTCACAAGTTTGCAGGCCTTGGCGATCTCGTCGTTGGTAAGCAGGCAGGTTTCGAGGATGACTTTGACCACCCGATCATCGGCCGCCTCAACCACGTCACGAATTTCGCGGACAATATAATCGTGTTCGCCGTCCTTGAAGCGCCCGACATTCATCACCATGTCAATTTCACTGGCACCGACATCGACCGCGACTTCGGTCTCGTAACGCTTGGCATCGGCTTCCATTGCGCCGAGCGGGAAACCAACCACGGTGCAAACCTGCACGTCGCAGTCTTCCAAGAGCGAATAGGCGAGCTCCACGCGGCTGCCATTGACGCAGACGGTGGAGAATTGGTGCTCGGCAGCCTCTGCGCACAATTGCTCCAGCTGCGCCCGTGTGGCGTCGGGCTTGAGCAAGGTGTGATCAATGTAGCTTGCCAGTTCGGACATGACGTTAGCTCGGCAACAAATCGGCCACCAAGGTTTTCTCTTCTTTCAGCTCATTGACCGTTGCGTCAATTTTAGCCCGGCTGAATTCATCGATTGGCAAGTCCTGTACGATGGCTAGGTCTCCGCCGGAATTGCGCATAGGGAAGGAGGAGATGAGGCCTTCCTCCACGCCGTAGCTGCCGTCGGAGCAGATGCACAGGCTGTGCCAATCTCCCTCGGCGGTGGGTTCGGTGACCGATCGCACGCTATCGACAATGGCGTTGGCGGCGCTGGCGGCACTGGAAAGTCCGCGCGCCTTAATGATCGCTGCGCCGCGCTTCTGCACGGTGCTGATAAATTCGCCTTCGAGCCATTCTCGATCACTGATGGCATCGGTGGCCGGCGCGCCGTTAATCTTTGCGTTGGTAAAATCAGGGTATTGCGTGGCGGAGTGATTGCCCCAAATGCAGAGGTTGGAAACGCTACTCACTGGCACGCCGGCCTTTTGCGCGAGCTGCGTCTTGGCGCGGTTTTCGTCCAGACGCGTCATGGCAAAGAACCGGTCGTTGGGCACGTCCGGCGCGTTGTTCATGGCGATCAGGCAGTTCGTGTTGCAGGGGTTGCCGACCACCAGCACGCGCGCATCGCTGGCGGCGTGGTTATTGATGGCCTGGCCTTGGCCGGTAAAAATCTTGCCGTTAATGCCGAGTAGATCGCCGCGCTCCATACCATCCTTGCGCGGCACACTGCCGACGAGTAGGGACCAGTTGGCTCCATTGAATCCAGTATTCAAATCGGAGGTGGCGACCACATCGGTCAGCAGCGGGAACGCGCAGTCATCGAGCTCCATGCACACGCCTTCCAGCGCGGCCATGCCGGGTTCGATTTCAATCAGGTTCAGCGCCACCGGTTGATCCGGGCCGAACATTTGGCCGGAGGCAATCCGGAACAGGAGGGCATAACCGATCTGACCGGCCGCCCCGGTCACCGCAACACGAATGGGTTCCTTACTCATGGAGGCGTGCAGTATGCCCGTGGCAGGAGTCTTAAGCAAGCCGTTGGCTTAAAAAGTCAGTCGAATGAGCTCAATGTATGCCCGGCCGGCCTCTGGGTCCAAAAGGGAGGTAAACCGCACACCGAACTGCATTGCAATCCCAAAGGGGGTGTATTGGAACGGCGCGTTCATTAAGACGATGAACAAAATGAAAAACAGAAACATCGGGTTGCCCAAAGAATCCATCCAGCGTTTGTACGCAGGCACGAAGTTGCCGAGGATGGCTGAGCCGTCCAACGGGGGCACAGGCAACAGATTAAAAATGCCCAGAGCTATATTGGTGTAGGCAAAGACTAGCAACAAAATCTGGGCATTGCGTCCGGGGCCTTCAGTGGCCAGCCCAACCTGAGCAAGCCATACCCCTAGGATGATCTGGGCCACCATGGCCAATAGAAAATTCATCGCTGGGCCGGCGGCAGAAACAAGGGCGTCGCCGTAGCGGCTGCGAAAGTTACGCGGATTGACCGGCATGGCACCGAAGGCCATGCCCACCAGGGCGAGCATAAGCAGCGACATGCCGCCCATGTGCACCATGGGATCGGGCGTCATGTGGCCGGCTATTCTCGGTGTATCGTCGCCTTGCCAGATGGCGGCCCAGCCGTGAGCTAGCTCATGGAGAACGATGGAGATGATCACGGTAACCACCACGCATCCGAAATATAGTTGCGTCTCTGGATCAAATGCCCTTTGGATGAACAGCGCTGCGACCATGCGCAGCGGATGTTATGGAGGCATTGGGCGAAAACCAAACCCAAAACCGTCGGGCGGTCATTGATGTGGGTAGTAACTCGGTGAAACTGCTGGTGGCAGAGGTGGCCGAAGGCAAGGTCAGACCGTTGGTGCATGAAGGCGAACAAACCCGACTGGGTCGTGGGGTGTTTGATTCCGGTAAACTGGATCCGGAAGCAATCGCACAAACCGCGTT
The DNA here is from genome assembly GCA_011523245.1 of Verrucomicrobiales bacterium. Classification (GTDB taxonomy): domain Bacteria; phylum Verrucomicrobiota; class Verrucomicrobiia; order Limisphaerales; family UBA1100; genus UBA1100. The sequence goes on from WTHG01000237.1 coordinate 2,743, forward strand.
TGTGGCCGGGCGGTTTGCTGAAAAGGCCAGACGCATGGGGGCTGTGGAGGTGAAGGCGGTGGCGACCAGTGCTGCCCGCGAGGCGCGGAACGGGATGGATTTGATCGAGGCATTTCGTGAGGTGAATGTGCCACTGACAATTATTGAGGGCGAACGCGAGGCGGAATTGGTGCTGCGCGGTGTGCGAAGTCAGTCTGATTTCGCCGACGGGCCACTGGCGATTATTGACGTGGGCGGCGGCAGTACGGAGTTGTTGGTGGCGGATGAATCCGGCCTGCGCGTGCAGCATAGTTTTCCGTTGGGAACGGTGCGTTTACTGGAACAGCATCGCCCGAGCGATTTGCCGACGGCGCAGGAGCGCGCGCAGGTAATCGAGGCGCTGGATCAATTTTTGGATGATCAGGTGACACCGCTACTCGGCTCGGTGACCTTGCCCGGCACATTGGTGGGGGCCGGCGGTACACCGGTGTTTCTCTCTCGAATTCTTAAAGAGACAGATGATCTGGATTCGGCGGAACTGGAGACGCTGAGTTGGTTGCTGCCGGATGTGCAGTCCTTAACGGATCGGCTGTGGATGATGAGCTTAGAGCGACGGCAAAGTTTGGTTGGATTGCCGGCGGATCGGGCGGATGTAATTTTGTTTGGCTCAGCGATCTACGAGGCGGTGATGATGCGGTGCGGGTTTCACGAACTACGCCCCACTTTGCGCGGCGTGCGGTATGGCTCGTTGCTAAGCTAAAGTCCAAGCCGTCCGTATTCTAGGGCCACGTAGCGGTCGGTCATGCCGGAGAGATAATCGCAAATAGCGCGGTGCAGCCCGTCGGTCTCAATGCGCGCGCGCGATTGGCTGCCGATATCTTCCGGATGCTCAAGATAATACCCGAACAACGCCTCAAGCAGCTTGATGGCTCGCAGGTTGGGTTTGTGCACGACCGGATTGTAGTAGAGGTTTTCGTAGAGGTACTCGCGCAATTCTAGATTGGCCGTGCGGCGGGCGTCGCTGTAGCGAATGAGGTCGACGTCATGCAGGCGCACTTCATCGGCCGATTGCACGCCGGCCTCGGCAATGAGGCGGCCGCTGGTTTCCACCACATCATGCACCTGGCTATTGATGAGCCGCCGGATGATGGCGTAATGGCGTGTCTCGGAATCGAGCGTGCCGTGTTCCGTTAGTACCTCGGCATCGGTGTTGCGCCAGATTTGCACATGGGCTTTCAGGTCTTCCTCTTCGAGCAGATTTGAGTCGAGGCCATCATCGAGATCATGGCTGTAATAGGTGATCTCATCGGCGAGATTGGCGACCTGCGCCTCGAGTGAATTGGATTTGGCTTCGAACCCGTCGCGTTTGCTGGGATGATCGGCAGGATTAAAATGTTTCACCAACCCTTCGCGTGTTTCCCAAGTGAGATTGAGCCCGGGGTGGTGTGGGTATTTCTGCTCCAGCGTTTCCACGATGCGCAGGCTCTGGCGGTTGTGTTCAAACCCGCCGTGCTCTTTCATCAGATCATTGAGCGCATACTCGCCCTTGTGACCAAACGGCGAATGGCCGAGGTCATGGGCCAGAGCAATGGCCTCGGCGAGATCTTCATTGAGGCCGAGCGCGCGGGCGATATTGCGCGAGACGGCCGCCACCTCAATGGTGTGGGTGAGGCGCGTGCGTAGGTGATCGCCGGTGCCGTTTAGGAACACCTGCGTTTTGTATTCCAACCGGCGAAAGGCCCGGGAATGGGTGATGCGATCGCGGTCGCGCTGGTATTCGGTGCGCCATTCGTGCGGCGGTTCCGGATGGGCACGACCGCGGGAATCGGCACTACGTTGCGCGTACGGCGCGAGGGTTTGATGTTCGTTGGCCTCCAGCTGTTCGCGGGACTGGGGCATGGCTTAGTTGGCGAGGAATTCCTCGGCTGAAGTATTACGTAGCTCCAGTAGATGGTTGATGACATCCTCAATCAGGTTGTTGGGGCAGGATGCCCCCGCGGTGATGCCAACGCGAATGGGACCATCCGGAAGCCAATGGGGTGTTTCCTCCAACTGCTGCGTGTGTTGATTCCAATGACGAATGGATTGCGGGCCGTTGATCTCCTTCACGTTTTTGATGAAGTAGGTGGGTAACACGCGTTCACCCATTTCGGCCAGATGCGAGGTATTGGAGGAATTGTATCCGCCAATTACCAGCAACAGATCCAACGGTTCCTGAAGCATCACTTCCAAAGCATCCTGACGATCTTGAGTGGCACCGCAGATTGTGTCGAAAAAACGGAAGTGTGTATCGGTATTCTCGGTGCCGTACCGTTTATGGATGGCGGCCTTGATGCGGCGCTGCACTTCCTCGGTTTCGCCGCGCATCATGGTGGTTTGATTGGCCACGCCGACTGCACGCAGATGGGTGTCTGGGTCAAATCCTTCCGAATAGCAACCATCGAACCGTTTCAGCAAAGCTTCTTTGTCGCCGCCATTGATGATGTAATCACAAACCAGATCAGTTTCCTCAAACGTGTTGACCACCAGATAATGACCGTTCTTGGCGATCGCCTGGCTACTGGTGGCCATCGTTTCCTCGTGGGAAGCTTTGCCATGGATTATGCTGGTGAGCTCCCCCTGGGCGTAGGTGCGCACGCGTTTCCCGACGCTCATCACATCACCGCAGGAGGTGCCCACGAATTGGCAGCCCTTGGGCTCGAGCGTCTCCCGAATGGAGCCTTCCGTGCCGAACCCCGGGACGATCACAATATCACCTTCGCGC
>WTHG01000042.1 GCA_011523245.1 Verrucomicrobiales bacterium
GCGCCACCAAGACACCATCGCCCTGGGCCACCACAATGGCGCTGATGGCAAAGGGCCGACCCTCGATCGGCGGAGCGCTCCATCGATCCATGGTGTCGCCGCGGTTTAATCGGAAAATCCGGTTGGCTCCGTCGAGTTCCAACGGAGACAAGTCGAGGCGGTTGGTGGACATGGTGCCGCTCTTGTCGATTGAGAGCTGGGTGAAATCCGGAAGGGCGTTCCAGTTGCCCTGATATAAATTGAAGGTGACCCTACTCAGCCCGGGTTGTAGGGCATTGGATTCAAAGATAATCCGTTGGACCTGCTCGGGCGGCAGTGTTTGGCCGGCGATTTGCACCTGACCATTTTGGGCGATTTGGGCTTTGCCCACTAGAATGGAACCATTCTGGGTGGTCACCTGATCCGCCGCAACGGTCAGGCCGGCGAACAGAGCACCGGCAATGATAGGAAAGGGCAATTTCATTAGAGGCCGTCCTCAAGCCGGAATTAGTCTAGAAATTGTGGGCAGGTGTTCAAGGAATCATTTGTCACAACGGGCGGAATTCGCTTAACTCTCTCTCGTGCGATGTGCGGTTCTCATATCGGTTTTGATGCTCGACGGGCTTCTGTCCGCGGCGCCACGGCCAAATAGTCAGAATGCGCAGGCGGCGATTGAGGAGGCTCTGCACAGTGCGGCGGGTAAGCCGGTGGATATTGACCTGAACCCTGAGGATTATCGCAAGATCGAACGGGTGGGTTTGGCCGGAAAGGATGTGACCGACCTGACACCACTGACGCAGCTGCCCAATCTCAAACATCTGTGGGTGCACAATAACCGGATTAATGATCTGACGCCTGTGGCGCAGCTGAAGAATCTAGAGTCGCTTTATCTCGATCACAACCAAGTTACGGACCTCACGCCGCTTAGCCAATGCGCCAAGCTCCGCGTGTTGTATCTGAACAATAACCGGCCGACCGATATCAAGGCGCTGGCGAACCTGCGTCAGCTGGAGGTGCTGAGCCTGTGGCAGTCCCAAATACAAAGCCTCGAAGGGCTGGAAGGGCTCACGCAGCTCAAGCGTTTGGTGGTATACGGGAACCGCATTACGGACGTGAAGCCGTTGTCGAATCTTCGCGAACTGCGGCATTTGGACCTGACCCAAAACCAGATCGAGGACCTCCGTCCGTTGGCCAATCTCACCAAGCTCGAATCCCTTACGCTCAACCAAAATCGAATCACTGATTTGTCGCCCCTAATCAATTTGAAATCCCTGCGGGTATTGAATCTGCAGAACAATCAGATTGTAAACCTGCGTCCGCTCGCGGCCTTAACGCAGTTGAAGGAATTGAATCTTGGCAGCAACAAGATCATTGGGTTGGAAGGGCTTGAAAACATGAAAGCCCTGCGCACACTGCATCTAACCGGGAACCAGATTGCCGATCTGCAGCCGCTTTTTAAACTGGTGGGCTTGCGCGAGTTGGAATTGGTGCACAATGGTCAGCTTCATTATCCGGAAGTGGCTCAATTGCAGGAAGTACTGCCGCGGACGGAGATCAATCACAATGCCACCCAGACCGAGATTCAGTTCGTCAACAAAACCGACCAACCGGTGGTGGTGCGTTGGGTGGACTTTGGTGGGGAATTACAAACGTATCAGGACAATCTGAAGCCCGAGGAGGGTTACTCACAAAACACTTACGTGGGCCACCAGTGGGTGCTCTTTAGCAAGGCCGGTAAGGAGCTGGGTCGCACATTTGCCACCGGCAAGATTGTGGCTTGGGAAATCCACGCCGGCGGAATCAAGGCGACGCCATCTCGCGAGCTGCCGAATAAACGGCGGGAAGAGTAGATTAGTTCACCGACAAGACCGTAGCCTTTTGTTGGCGCCCTCCGAGTTCAAAGGTCAACTGATCGCCGGTTTCATGATCCATCAACTGACTGCCCAAGGGGGATTCAGGCGTGATCACCAACACTTCTTTTTTTCCGTTCAATTTCACCTCCGTGCCACCGGCCGTGGGGCCGATTAAATAATATTCCACCAAGTCATCCTGCTCGAGTTCAACCAATGAGCCGATCTCAATAGCGCCTGTAGTCGTTTGATCTTTTAGGTTTTCGAAAGCCTCAATGGCAGATTCCAGTTCCACAACCTTGTTGGCTTGGCCCGCGGCCAGATAGGAGGCCTCCAGGCCGCGGGTGTCGTATTTGTTTTCCGCCCGATTTTCCTCAGCCGTTGCTTCTGCGTGGGAGAACTTCGCGGCCCGGATATACGTATCCAATTCTGAACGGAGTGCTTCAATGATCTTCTCGATGACCGCAGCTTTGTTCATGTCAAACAGGGTGTGAACCGCCTCTCCCGCGGGTGTCTTGCTTGTTATCCCAAGTCCAAATTGGCATCGGTCACCGCGCCTTGGGAGGCGCTGGTGGTGAGGTGGGCGTACTTGGCGAGCACGCCGGTGGTGTAGTTGGGTTTGGGCTTTTTCCAGGCCGTGGTGCGGCGCTTGAGTTCGGCCTTGGAGATGCCGAGCTTTAGCTCGCGGCTTTCGGCGTCGATGGTGATTTTGTCGCCGTCCTGCACCATGGCCAGCGGTCCGCCGTTGTAGGCTTCGGGCGTAATGTGACCGACCACAAAGCCGTGTGTGCCGCCGGAGAAACGGCCGTCGGTAATAAGCGCTACATCGTTGCCGAGGCCGGCACCCATGATGGCGCCTGTGGGCCCAAGCATCTCGCGCATGCCTGGTCCGCCCTTGGGTCCTTCGTAACGGATCACGATCACGTCGCCTTTCTTAATCTTTCCGGCGAGGATGGCCTTCATCGCCTTCTCCTCGGAATCAAACGGTCGCGCCGTGCCGGTAAAGCTCAGCCCCTCCTTACCAGTAATTTTAGCCACGGAGCCTTCGGGGGCGAGGTTGCCGTAGAGCACCACGAGGTGGCTGTCTTTCTTGATCGGCTTCTTGAGCGACTGAATGATCTTCTGCCCCTTGGGATAGGGCTTCACGCTTCGGAGATTTTGCGCGAGCGTTTTACCAGTGACGGTCATGCAATCACCGTGCAACAGACCGGCTTTCAGGAGCATCTTCATCATCGGCTGAATGCCGCCGATAGCGACGAGTTCGCTCATCAAATATTTACCACTCGGCTTGAGGTCGGCAATCACCGGCACTTTCTTGCCAATGCGCGTGAAGTCATCAATGGAAAGCTTCACCTTGGCCGCGCTGGCCATGGCGAGCAGATGGAGCACGGCGTTGGTGGAACCGCCCAGGGCAATGACCACGGTGATAGCGTTTTCAAACGCCTTCTTGGTCATGATGTCGCGCGGCTTGATGTCGTGTTTAAGGAGATTCAGCACCGCCGCACCGGCTTCCTGAGAATCCTTTTTCTTAGCCGGACTCACCGCCGCCTGCGCGCTGCTGCCGGGTAAGCTCATGCCCATTGCTTCGATAGCGCTGGCCATGGTGTTGGCGGTGTACATGCCGCCGCAGGAGCCGGGGCCGGGAATAGCGCAGCTTTCAATCTTTTGAAGGCCCTTGTCGGTTAACTTGTCGTTGGCGTGCGCGCCGACGGCTTCGAACACGGACACGATATCCAGCTTGCGAGTGTCGCCAGTAATGCAGCCGGGCAGAATGGTGCCACCATACACAAAGACGCTCGGGCGATTCATACGCGCCATGGCCATCACGCAGGCCGGCATGTTTTTATCGCAACCGCCAATGGCGACGAAGCCGTCCATACATTCGCAGCCGACGACCGTCTCAATGGAATCAGCGATCACCTCGCGGCTCACGAGTGAATACTTCATGCCCTCCGTGCCCATGGAGATGCCATCGGAGATAGTGATGGTGTTGAAAATAATCGCCTTGCCGCCGGCCTTATTGGCGCCGCGCTCGGCCTCCTGCGCGAGCAAATCGATGTGCATATTGCACGGGGTGACATTACTCCAGGTGGACGCCACGCCGACAATCGGTTTGCCAAAATCGCCAGCCTTAAAGCCGGTGGGATAAAGCATCGCCCGGCTGGGCGCGCGGTCCGGGCCATCCAGCATGACGGCCGAGTGAGGGCGGAGATTGGGCTGTTTCTTGGCTTTCTTGCTCATGAGCGCGGGTGTTTTGGCGTTAAAACACCTTAAAATCAAGCCAAACAGCCTATTTTACGGGCCGTTTTCTTGACCCGACTAAGGAGTTCAGCGATAATGCAATTACATTTCAGGGGGCGTTCTGGATTCGACTGTGTGGACGCGTCATGGATTGCATGCCGAGGATGGTTTGGAACCTCGTAAATCAGCCTTACCAAAAATCAACTGCCAACGAAGAATTGGCTCTCGCGGCCTAATTAATCCGCGACGTCTGCCCCTTGACGCCGACTAGGGGGTGCAGGCGACGACAGACGGCTAGGGGATCTGCGGAGATCGCGCGCAGTGAACCGAAACTTTTTCATGCGTACTAGGTTGTGGGATTTGCGTCCGGTCATTATCCCGCCACCGAAAAACGAATCCGGACTAAGCATGTAGAGGTTCATGGTTACTTTACTCAGGACGCGGGTTCAATTCCCGCCGCCTCCACCATTTTCCATTTTTGGAAGTGGTATCTTTTTTCATCTCCTTTCATTTTAGTTCGGTAATACGCGCATTCCAATGATATTCGGCCCGAGGGGTCGGTTGCGTGAATGCGCACTGAAGTGAATCAAAAGTGATTCAGTTTTGATTCAGTAAAATTAGGAAGACCACCACGGGGGTACCACCACCCCCCAAACGCTCCTCATCATACTAGTCCCCCCTCTTTATTGCGGGGCTTAAAAAAGCCAGTGCTGCTAGCGGATGGCCGGTGGCTAATTAGATGTATGCCGCTGATCTATTCGCCAATCAGCTTTGGGTTTTCTTCGATCATTTTTTTTGCTGATTTCTCGGCTTCCTTAATTTGGTTGGAAGTAAGATTTTTTGTTATCTTATGTTTGTAAGGAGAAGGGTTTTCGATGCCATTTATTTCAGCGATAATTAACCATTTATAGGCAGTCACCCAATTTTGACCAAACGGATAATGTCGTCGATCACTATCCATAAGGCCCACACCATAAAGTTCTGCAAGTCGGTATTGCATAGCAGCGTCACCTTGTTCTGCCTTTTTCCTTGAACGGCTAGCAAAAGTAAGACTGTTCCAAGTTATGAAACCTACTAGCGGAACTCCAAAGAGAAGAACTATTAATTCTCTCCAATATTCCATAGCGCAAACCTAGTGGACCAGTATTGGGTGGCAACTCCAAATTTCCAGCAGTGGCTTGGCGGGGTTTTATTCTCGAGGTGAGTTTGCGAAAAAATGTTCGAGGCGATCGCGAATCTCAATGAAATCCTTAGAGTGAGGATCGTACCCCAGCTGAATTACTAAAACCCCGAGCCAATATGCGACTGCTTCCGGACGATCTCTCAAAATCTCTCCAACTGCCTCGGCCAAACCACAGTGCACCTGATACTCGTAAAGTTCGGAATCCGTATC
>WTHG01000217.1 GCA_011523245.1 Verrucomicrobiales bacterium
CTCATATCCGGCCCGGTTAAACGTATGTTGATTGGTTTTCCGGCGGAAAAAATGTTCGCGCTGAATCCTACCTCTTCTGCGCCTGGGAATTCACCGGCCAATTCTCGCCATCGATCGGCAATTTGTTGGCTGGAAATCGTGCGCTCCTCTGACGGAGCCACTTCCAGATGAACCTCCCCCTTATGGCTGCCCGCGTGGTTCGCAGAATAATTGCCGCCGGCACGTTCTGCTTCTGTCCGGAAAGGCTGCTGCCCCACGCTTGCCAGTGAATGCAAAATTACTCGGTGACCATCATTCCCCCCTCCCATTTCTGACTGCAGTTTTTCAGCGGCTTGAGCAAGGCGAACGACTGCTGCTTCCGTTGTTTCTACGGGTGCGCCACGAGGATATGTAACCCAAGCCGCCACGTTATCACCTTCTACTGGCGGGAAGAATGTAAAACGAAAATGCCCTCCAGCATAACCAGCCAGTGTTAAGAACAGGAGGGCGACTCCACTACTGACAGTGAGATACCGCCAGTTCAGACAAAATTCTAATGCGGGTTTATAGATGCGGCGTGCCAAGGATTCAGCTGCGTCCGCGAAACCTTTTTGGAACCGGAACCAACTCCACCACCTATAGTCTTTTTTCTTAATATTTGGCCCCCCCCTCAAATGCGCTGGCAGAATGACAAGGCATTCGATCAATGAAAACAAAAGTGTCGGAATGACAATAAGAGGAATGAATCTCAATATCTTTCCGGTGTTTCCATCCACCTGAAGGAGCGGGTAAAAAGCTGCCACTGTCGTCAAAACACCAAAGACTCCCGGCCGCGCTACCTCTTTCGCCCCATTCACGGTACTGGCAATCCCAGGGCCGTATCGTTGTTGATGCGTGTAAACATTTTCCCCCACCACGATGGCATCATCCACCACAATCCCCAACACGACAATGAAGGCAAAAAGGCTAATCAAGCTGATTGAAACATCCATTGTGGGCATGAGCCAAAGGGTTCCAAGAAATGAAACTGGAATCCCAAAGGTCACCCAAATCGCCAATCGAAACCGAAGAAACAATGCGAGGATTGCGAATACTAAGATCAAGCCGGCCCGGCCATTTCTATAGAGCAGATTGAGTCGGCCGCGCAAATAGCTCGCGTCGTCCTGCCAGGTTTCCAAATTGACGCCAACCGGCATCGTATGCTGGGTGGTGCTCACGTATTGTTTAACCACCTTCGCAATCTCAAGCGCGCTTTGATCCCCCACCCTAAATACTCGTACGAGTGCGGCTGGTTGCCCGTTAAATTCGGAGGAACTTTCCACTTCCTCAAATGCGTCTCGCACTGTCGCGACGTCACCCAATTTCAACCTCGCCCCCTGATTCGCGGTACGGAGCACAAGCTGCTCAAAATCGTGCGCGGAATATGCCTGCGTGTTGGATCGGATCAACACTTCGCCCTTGCGGGTTCGTACAGTTCCTCCTGGTAGATTCAACGAGCTGGCGCGAATGGCTTGGGCAACCTCTTCAAAGGTAAGGCCATATTCACGCAGACCTTCCTCGCGGAGGCTCACGGTGACCTCATAAGGGCGCACATTTGCCAGTTGTACTTGTGAGATTTCAGGAAGAGCAAGCAACTCATCACGAACACGTTCGGCGGCGCGCTTCAATGCGAGTTCGTTTGCCGGACCGAACACAGCCACATTGATCACTTGCTTTCGAATAATGATCTCAGTACTAACCGGCTTGTCAGCGTCTTTCGGGAACGTATCGACCGCATCTACGCGCGACTTCACTTGATCCAAAAAATCCCCTGCATCTGTGCCGGGTAGCAATTCGATGGATACCACCCCAGAATTTTCAGCGGCAGAGGAAACCACTTGCTTCACGCCGGCTAACCCTTCCACAGCTTGCTCTACACGGGCGCAAATCTGTTCCTCAGTTTCTTCCGGTGCAGCCCCGGGGTAACGCATTTCCACCATGACCCAATCGGAATCAAACTCCGGAAAGACCTCGCGCTTGATTTGTGGGATTGCCATCAAGCCAGATACGAGAATCAATGCAGCCACAAGGTTGGCTGCCACTCCATTCCGCGCAAACCATTCCACCAATCGCCCCATTAGTCCCCCTTCCCTAAACGAACACTCATTCCTTCAACAAAAGAATCCAATTCAGTCACACAAACACGTTCTCCCGCAGTGAGCCCTCCGACGACTACTTTGCGATCGATGAGTTCAATGATGCGAACCACCTTTCTGGATAGTTTACCGTCTCTGTAGAGGAAAACTGCGTCATTTCCCCGTAATGCCTCCTCCGGTAAAACCGATACGTCCTCCCGTATGTCCCCCTGTAATTCCGCGCTTACAAAAGCCCCGAATTTTAGAATAGCGCCACCTGAATTGTAAGGATTGGGCACATGCGCAATAACGCTTTGGGTATGCGTAGCCGGGTCCACAACCCCGACCAAACGATCGAATCGTGCCGTCCATTGCTCATCGCCAATGGTTAAACGTATAGGGCGTTGCTTCGCATCGGGAACAGGGCCGAGTAGTTTCAATTGTCGCCTTGATAAGGGCAATCTTACTTCCGCAACATCAATCCTTTGCAAAAGAGCAACTGTGGTAGCCTGCGAAACCGTGGAACCTACATCCACTGAACCACGCACCACCCGTGCATCAAATGGGGCTCGAATCATGCACCGCTCCAAATCCAACTGAGCCCGCTCTTTCGCCGCCTCGGCCGCAAACAACGAGGCCTCCCCGGATTTAAGCCCTGCTGAAGCAGCCTCCTCAAGGGCACGGGCTGCAGCGATGGCAGTTTGTGACTCGCGAATCTGTGGTTCGCGCAATAAAAGCGCGGGCGGGTCACCTTCCCTCCCAAGTAATCGCCACTCTTTACGTGCAGCACTCGCCTCGGCCTCTTCGGAGGCTAAACGGGCCTCAGCCTGTATTGCTTGCGCTTTCGCGCTGGCCGCCTGGGCCAGTGCATTGGTCATTGATGCTTTTGCCGTCAGGATATCCGCCTCAGCCCGTCGTAAATTTAGCCGATAGTCTTCATCATCAATGCGGACCAAGATCTCGCCGACATTGATCAGATAGCCCTCATTCAGCTTGGCCGACACTTCGACAACCTGGCCTCCAACCTGCGGAATTACAGCCACTTCTTTGCGCGCCAATACGCGACCCTGAGACCGGATAACAGGTTGATGGTTCACCAAGGCAACCTCTGTTACCTCGATTAACGGTGTTTGTTTTTTAAGAGAAACAGGTTCAATGGTTTTCCGGTGAGTCACCAACCAAAAGGCCCCGGCTATGCCTAGCGCAAACACCAATAAAGGCAGGCCGATTTTTAGCGCCAGCCTCACGATTCGACCTCCAATGTAATCTCTCCACCCAAGGCAAGGTGTAGATCAATTCGATTTTCAAGCTCAGTGCGCCGAACAGAAATTAATGCGGAACGCGCTGCTGTTAGCCTTCGCTGGGCATCCAATAACACCGCCGCATTAGTTAATCCCAGTTCATAACGCCGCTCTGTTAAGGCCAAAACTTCCCGTGCATTTGCAACCGTTAGTGCTGTTTGCCTTCGCTGATCGTCTAGCAGTCGCCCTGCATTGAGGCTGTTCTCAACCTCATGCAAAGCCGTCATGATTTGTTGCCGGTAATGCAACACAGCTTCTTCGGCTTTAAGGCTTCGGCTATTGATTCGGGTTTGTTGTTCATCCGGAAACAAAATGGTCTGTGAAAGACTTCCGCCAATCGACCAAATCAGCGAATCTCCACTCAAAAGTTTTTTCAATTCACTGCTGGAACCTCCCCCAGAAGCCGTGAGTCCGACCCGTGGGAGTAAATTAGCATGTGCCTCAGCAACACTCAGGTTGGCGGCATAAATACGAACTAATCCTGCGGCAATATCAGGGCGGCGCGTCAAGAGTTCGGCTGGAATGCCGATAGGAACGTCTGGCGGAGGAGACGGCAGGCGAGCTAATTCAATATTTTCGGTCTGGGCTTGAGATGGATTTCTACCAGCCAGCAATTCCATCGAGCGCGCCAATTTTTCTGAGCGGATTCTCCATTGAACAACGGTTGCTTTGGCTTCTGACAAATTCGCCTTGGATAAACGCACGTCTAAAGCTCTACCTCGACCAGTTTCAAACCGAACTTCCGATTGTGATAATGTTTGCTCAAGTAACAGCACGGACTCACTCGCCAGGCGGCTTTGGATCTGAGCTTCAGCCCATTGAACCCAAAGCCTCATGAGTTGAGCCACGATAGATAATCGAGCCGACTCGAGATCATGTTGCACAGCCTTGGCTTCGGTACGCGCAATGGTTTGACCAGCACGAATTCGCCCCCATAAATCCAACTCCCAATTCAGCGCTGCAGAAGTTCCGTAACTTTCATAACGCGAACGAGAAGCCCCATTACCTCCAAACGGAATCCCAATGAAATTACTCTGCCTTTTCTCCCCCGAAACTGATAAGTCCAGTTTTGGCCGTGATGCAAACGTGCTCATTCGAGCCTCTGCGCGTGCACGATCAACTCGAATAGCGGCGATTTTTAAATCGTGATTGTGACTCAAAGCATCCTGGATCAACTGCTGCAATTCCGGAACAGCAAATGAATGCCACCAATCGTTACTTACAGAATTTGTATTGCCCTCAAGGGACCAGGAACCTGGCATCTCGAGCTGTATATCCTGTGTGTTGAATGACGTTGTCTGCCGGCAACCTAGAAGGCCGGCAAATAACAAAAAGATCATGCTCCATTTCATTTTGCCCGAAGCCCTCCGCACAAAAAGGTTACGAGGCATTCAATAGTGCCCTCTGTATCATTCGGATCACATACCCCGCCGGATATTAACTGAATGCGTTCAGAATCGGCCATAGTATGCGCCATAGACCCGACTAAAAAATGAAGCCGCCAAAAGAAAACTTTATGCTCCAAGTGAGGCAAGGCCGCTGTTAATGCCGGCTTAAACTTTTTGAGCACAGTCTCAAATTGACCGGTCAAAAGCCTTTGAACCCGCGCATCGGGTTCGAGTACTAAGCGGCCAAGCAACCTCATAAAAATACGTCCCCCCTTGTTTTCATCACGACTTAACCGAAGGGCAGGCCCCACCATTGCTTCGATTACATTTTCTAAGCGCACTTTTTTCCGGCCTGCTTCCTTTTGACAGGCTTCTAGACACCGGATACGTTCGGCATTTAAAGGCAGTAAACGGCGCGCCAACACGGCCTCAAGTAAGCGGTCTTTACTCCCAAAATGATAATGCACTGCCGCCAAGTTCACTTTGGCGCGCTGAGTAATCGCACGCAATGAAGCGCCGCTGGCCCCATTGAGAGCAAACAACGTCTCAGCCGCATTCAAAATTCTGTCTTTAGTTGAGCGCTCAGGCATAAATTAAACGTTTGTTTCAAACGTACGTTTGAATCAATTTGACGGAAACGCTTCTTCTGTCAAGCGTTAGGGGGTTATTT
>WTHG01000174.1 GCA_011523245.1 Verrucomicrobiales bacterium
GATATTGGCATGGTAGTTAAGCCCCATATCCAATCCAGCGGTGGAGTAACTGTTGGTAATGCAAGTACTCGAATAATTGTCGGTGGTGGTGGAAAAACCCAAACGAAACAGATTTTGACAGGCCTTACAGCAACACTGGCAACAGCAACTCAACAAAATAAAAATGTGTATCTTTTGTTCACTGGATCTGATTGGTGCCCGCCCTGCATGAGTCTCGAAACTCAGGTGTTGCAAAGCCAACCGTGGCAACAAGTAACTCAAACAAATCTACTGATGCATGTGTGCGATTTCCCTGTAAAAAAACAGGTGCCAGCGCAAACCATGCAGGAAAACAATCGCCTCGCAAAGAGCTTCAATGTTTCTGGCTACCCAACTCAAATCATTCTTTCACCCAGCGGTAAGGTATTAGATAGGAGAACCGGATACACACCCGGCCCAATTACCCCTTACCTGAATTGGGCCTCCAGCTTCCCTCTACCAGTCGCGCCAAACGGCAATCAACAATAGAAAAATTGTGGCGGCCGACTAATTGAATTCCAGCCCAAAAAAATAATTGTGCCTGAAAATGAATCCCTTCGCAAATGGCTAATCGGTCTTGGCGTTCTAGGCGCGTTACTGGTTGGATTTATGGGGCAGCGTTGGTTGCTACCTGAGGAACACCGGCTGGTATTTGCTGCCGGCCAACGCGGAGGGTTGTACCACGAGTTGGCGCGGCACCTAGCCTCGGAACTTCAAACCGCTCATCCGCGTTTGATCATCGAAGTCATCGAAACCGACGGCAGTTTGGATAATGCCAAACGCTTGAATAAGCAGGAAGTCGATCTGGCGCTTCTGCAAAACGACACGCAAGGTGGAGCTCAAACTCGCAGCCTCACTGCCATTCATCCGGAATTGCTCCACTTTCTTTGCCACCGCGATGCGGACATTCAATCACTACACGAGTTAGATGGGCACACTATCGCAGTCGGCCCCAAAGGCAGTGGATCCGAGCAGTTCACCCAAGAACTTTTCCGTTACCTCGGCTTGCCGGTGGCTGAATTGAATTTAAAAAACCTGCCCTTGGCTGAGGCCACACGACAATTGGTCGCCGGAGAAGTGGACGCTTTATTGTTCCTTACCGGTCTTGGCAATGCGGCCTGCACACAGGCGTTGCAATCGGGTAAAGTGCAATTGACCCCGCTGGTAACAGCTCCCGATTCGGATTGGTCGCATGCGGGCACTTGGGCCGAGACTTTGGCGGAAGGGTTTCGTGTTCATTATCCGTACGTCACTCCACATACCTTGCCTTTGCTAGCCTACCCGGGAGCCGATGGCAGCCCTGGCCATCCCTCCCGACCTATTCCCACGGTGGGCGTAAAAGCCGTACTCACCTGCCATCGCCAATTACCTGAAGGATTGGCCAAGACAATCACACGCACGATCTTTGAGCATCGTGCGGTGTTGTCTCAAAAACATTCGGCTTTTAGTAACTTGGATGAGTCCCAGGCCACAGCCCGGCTTCAGTTTCCCACTCACGTGGGAGCCGAACAATTTTTCCGGCGCGATGAACCGGGCTTTCTCGTGAAGTATGCGGAGGCCATGGGCTTTATTTTGTCCGCCAGTATTCTTCTCTGGGGACTGGGGAGTGGCATCCGCAAGTGGTTACTGCAGAAACGGAAGGATCGGATTGATAAATATTATCAAGCGATTGAAAGTATCATTGGCCGATTACAGGAGAATGAGGAATGTGTGGATGAATTGGAAGCGGAACTGATCTCGCTGCGCAAGGATGCGTTGCATGAACTGGTGAAGGAAAAACTGGCGGCGGATGAGTCCTTTGTAATTTACCAGAACATGGCCAACGGCTGTCAGCAGTTGTTGGCCCAGAAAAAACAGGAACGGCGACAGGGCGTGTAGCCTGCCGCCGTTCACTGGCTTGATTTTGATTTTTTCTTTGGCGCTTACTTCAGGCGCTTGATGCGCACGTTGCGGAACTGCACGGCGGCGCCGTGCCCGGCGAATCCGAAGTGGCCTTCGGTGCGCAGGCGGCCTTTAAACTTAGTGACGGGGCCCATGGTTTTTCCCAACTTGCTCAGGTCCGCATCAAGGATTGTCTCGCCGTTGAGCACGACCTTGATGGTGTGGCCTTTGACGGTGACTTCCTGCGTGTTCCATTCGCCGGGTTTCTTGAGGAACCCGCGCTTGGCGGCGACCATGCCGTAGGCGCTGCCGTGGTATTGCGCGGGATGCAGCTTGGCGTATTTCTTGGCGGTGTTATCGAGCACCTGCAGTTCGCACATACCAACATAGGCGGTATCGCCTTTGCCGGGGTAACGAATGGCGAGGCCGTTATTGCCGCCGGCGGGCAGCTTGATCTCCATCCGCACGACAAAGTCGCTGTAGTTTTCCTTGGTATAAATGGTGCCGCCTTTGCCGGGCTTGCACTGGATGGTGCCGTCGGTGACCTGATAGTTGTCAATCGGTCCGGCCCAACCGATGAAGTCTTTGCCGTTGAAGATGGACTTGAAGCCCTTCTCCTCAGCGTCCACGCTGAGGCCCAGCAGTAGAGTAAGTGCGATGAGTTGTTTTTTCATGTTAATTCAATTCCTTGATGAAGATATTGCGCCAGCAGATTTCGCCGCCGTGGGTTTGCAGTTGGATTGGGCCGCGGGCGATGAGGGGCTTGCGCTTGTCCTTGGGGGTCTTGCGGTCCCAGAAATTGGTGAGAGGCGCATTGTCCACAACGAGTTTACCGTTAAGCTTGATGGTGACCTTGTCGCCGACCATTTTGATGTGAAAGGTGTTCCACTCGCCAAAAGGCTTGTCAGCCAGCACGAGCGGATCGCGGCCAGGGGTACCGGCGGGGCCGTTATTCCATAGACCACCGGAGCCTTTGTCCGCGCCGATCTTCCATTTGCCGCCTTCCTTGGTGTAATCCCAAATTTGGACCTGCGGCACGCCGCGCAGGTAAATTCCGCTGTCGGCCTTGGCGACGGTCTTGTAGTCCACGTACAACTCAAAGTCGCCGTAGTTTTTCACCGTACTCAGGTACAGGCCATGCCCGTCATTGATCAGGATGCCGTCCTTCACGGACCAGTGCTGTTGGATGTCCTTAAGGCTGTCCGCCTTTTTCTTGGCCAACGCCTTCTTGTCCAGCGCCATCCATTTGGCGGGGTCTTCAGTCTTCAACCCCCACCAGCCCTTAAGGTCTTTGCCGTTGAACAGGGCCTTGAATCCCTTGGGCGGCTGGTTGAGGTCGGCGCCCGTCACAGTGACGGCCGCGAGGAGGAATGCGGGGATGAGTTTCATCAGTTTCATGACAAAAAAATCGTTCGTGGAACGGCCCGATGATGGGCTGACCACGAACGATTGCAAGCTCGGTCTGCGTTTGCCTAGCTAATCTTCGGCAGGCTCGCTGCGGCGATGGCCTGGCCGTGGCGTTTCTCGGTTTCATCCGGAAAGTGAAACTTGATTCGTTCCGCCAGTTCCGGAAATTCCGAGGCCATTACTTCCTTGGAGCGCGTGATGATGTGCTCCCCGCCGGGGCCGGTGGTCACGCGGCCCAGCAGCAGCACGTACTGGAATTCATAAAACTCCGAGTAATGTGCCAGCGTGTAACCGAGGTAAATCCCGATGGCATCGTAAATCTTCAGCGCGCGCTCGTCGCCTTCTTCCATCAGCTTTTGCACGATCTTCAACTGCTCGGGCATGCTCAAGCTGGCATCGTACTCAATGCCCGAGGCCGGCAGCAGGCGGGCGACTGCTTGTTGGGAGAAATACTGTGCACCCACGCCGAGGTCGCCGCTCCATTCATCAGCCGGCGCTTCCGGATGCAGATCCACCGGCGCAAACGCCAGCTCGCTGAGCCACGTAGTGATGTTGCCGTCCATGTCCACATAACCGCCGCCTTCGCTGGTGCCCATGGCGATGCCGAGCACGCCGTTACCGGATTCACCTTTCTTGCGCAGGGCCATCGAGCCGGCCAACGCTGTGACTTCACCGTCGTTGATCACGTCCAGCGGGCAGTTCCATTCCTCGGCGATGCGGGTAAACATGTCGCGCACCTTGGCATCAAAATCCTCCGGACCCACGCCGCGGAAAAGCGATGCCCAGGTCACCTTGTTATGCGAGTAACAACCGGCCGCACTACCGCCGATGGCGTCCACTTGCGGCAGATGCTCGGCGGCGCGTTTGAGCGAATCGATGATGCCCTCATAATGATAATCGGGGTTCGGCTCAAAGTACGGATCCCACACAATCTCCTCGCTGAATTTCACCTCGCCATCCACGACCGCCGCCGCCTTACGATCGCTGCCGCCTAGATCGAAGCCGATCCGATTGCCTTCGAGATGTCGGCCCAGTGGGCGGGCCTCAGAGTTCTCCGCAGGCAATTCAGTGCAGGCCACTACCTCAAGCGAATGACCGTTATTCTTCACGCCGATCACGTCGTCGTCGAATTTTCCGAATTCGTTCGTGCGATAATATTCCTTTAGTCGCTCCGTATAGGCATCCGCGCCGCTCAGGTGAATTTTCCAGCCGCCACGTTGCCACAGCAGAAACTTTACCATGCGTTCGAGGTGGCGAAAATTGTTTGGCTCCAGTTCGTGATCGGCCGGGAACAGCACGGTGCGATGATGAAACACCGATCCATCGGCTTGCTCGAGGGCGATGCCGACTTCTACTGCCGCGCCGGTTTCGCGAGCCGCTGCCTCGAAGGCGCGGTTCACCAGGATGGCCGGGCGAAAGGTGGGATGGAGTTCAGGAAGAAACTTCGGTTCGGGCAAAAGATTCACGTCACTCATTTTTCGGGGCGCGAATCCTGTTCTTTCCGCACCTGCTTGGCAAGCCATTGCAGGCCGGCCTCGGGGATTATTTCGTGCCCTCCCTGAAAAATCGTTATCCGCGCCGCGCCGGATTTCCGCCGGAATAGCACCGATTTCTGGCCGTAACTGGCATCGACGGCAGTCTCTTTCCGTAACCCCTCCGGCACCTTGGCAGTTTTCACAAACTCACTGATCAACGCTGTACTGAGCCGATCCTCCGGAGCCGCCAGCACGTTGAACGCCTCCAGCGAATGGCTGATCGGCACGCTGCCGTTGTGACCGTCGGTAATGCCAGCGTTGATGTCCAGATTCACGCCGCGCGCCCGCGCCATGTAAGTGATGGCCGAGCGCTTCAGCGCATCGGCTTCCTCCAGCGTGCCGGGCAATGGTTTACCTCCCAACGCCGCCTCAATCTCGCCGGCATAGCGCAGTTTGCGTTTCGAGGTTTCCGCATGCCACTTCACCAAATCTGAAATCGGCACCCACGCCGAGACACCCGCCCACAGTTCAGGCGCACGCCCCGCCATCAATAGGCTCGCATAACCACCGCCCGAGGCTCCAATTACATAAATTCGATTAGGATCAACGTTCCCTTGCTGCCTAGCCCACGAAACAGCACTGAGAATATCCTGTACTGCAAGCTCCGAGCC
>WTHG01000400.1 GCA_011523245.1 Verrucomicrobiales bacterium
ACCCAATACAGGGCCAAACAGGTCAGCACCACCCCGGCCACGCCGGCCTTGAAATCCCGCCCCTCGGATACCGACCGGCCAAACCACCATTCCCGCGCAATGTACCGGGCCATCGCCCAACCGAAGAGTAATGGCAGCCAAGTCAGCGCGAGTTTGGCCGGCAACGAAAATTCAACCGCGCGCAATAGCGCCATACATACCACCGTCCAGCAAAGCCCCAGCAGGCCTCGCACGTGCCATTTGCCCAGTGCCCAAGGCTCCCGGTTCACGCATTGCACCAACAGATACAGTAAGCCCGTGCTCCAAAGGGCGATGTGGTATTCCCAATAGCCATCAAACCAACGCGGTGCCAACACTGCCACAGCCAAACCTCCCAAGGCGCCGCCGGCGGCGATTCCAAGAAAATACTGAGTCAACCGCGCCGGCTCCGGTCGCAACCGATACAGTTCCCCATGGCACACCATGCAACTGATGAACAACGCCGCACTATAAAGTCCCACCTGTAAAACGATTTCCAGATCCACGCCCCGCCCCATCCCCCAAAGCACCCCGATCCAGCACACCACCAGCAGGGGCACATAAATCTCGCGCACATACCAGCGCGGGCTGTCAAAGCTGATGATAAACGAAATCAAATACAACGCCAACGGTAGCACCCACAGAAACGGCACCACAGCCACGTCCTGGCAAAGCTTGTTGGTGGTGGCCATCAATAAGGCCGTGCCACACGCCGGCAAAACCAGCCAACACAACCACACGCCCGCCCGACGCAACCGTGTTTCGGTTATTGCGGATTCTACTTTTTTTTCATCGGAAGCCATCTCCGGCACGTCCCGCATACGCCACACGAGGAGGCCGCAACACACCGCATAAAAGCCCATGCCCCAGGACCAACCATTCACCTGCTCAGTACGGGTGCTCCAAGGCTCCACCACAAACGGATACGCCACCAAGGCCAACAGTGACCCAACATTGGACAACGCATATAACCGATACGGCGACATTCCAGTATAGGCACGGGCAAACCACGCCTGAACCAGCGGTCCGGTGGAAGAAAGGATGAGGTACGGAATACCCAAACTGAATCCGAGTAATTTGAGTATTGCCCATACCGGCGTACCTTCGCCGTCGGGCTTGAGTCCTTCGTTCGGAGTAATCGGCAACGTGCAGACAGCTAATAGCAACAAACAGCCATGCACCCAGGCTTGTTTACGCGGCGGCAGAAATTGGTTCAGACAATGAGCGTAGGCATAGCCCGCCAGCAAAAGACATTGGAAAAACAACAGGCAAGTCGTCCAAACCCCCGGCGTGCCACCAAACCAAGGGAGGATATATTTACCGATCAAAGGCTGCACCAAAAACAACAGAAAGGCACCCCAGAACACCGTCAGCGCATACAGGATCAAAGGCGGCTTGGCTGACGAGGTTGAACCAGAGTCAGCCATTCCCGGGATTGATTTGATGGATCAACCCGCGGCGATTCTCTTCGCGATTACGGGCGTCGTGAAACTCCACCGGATTAAAGTCATCCAACAACAACTGCCCGCGCGAGGCGTCAAACTTCCTTCGCCCCTTCCACATCAGTGCCATTTCCATTTGCACCTGAGGATGCTCTGAAAAAAACGGCCCTTCCCCCTCCGCGGCGGCGTACCATTCATTCCACACTGCGTAGGCATCGCGCTCCGATTCCGTCACACGCAGTCGTTCGCCCGCTTCTGGGTTGGGTTCAGGCGAATGGTGTATTTTCAATTGCGGTGCTTTGGTGGCCACAAAAAACACATTCCCATAACCCGACGCATGAACAATCACGCGTTCCGACCCAAAAACCGAACGCAGTGTTTTATCCAGTGAGGAAGAAAAAAACTGCCTTTCCGGATTCGATTCCCCAAAGCTGTTGATCACCAATGTGCCATGATCGTTGAGATGCGCGCGCATTTCCATAAACGCTTCATGAGTCATGAGGTGGCTCGGCGAGGAATCCCCCAAAAACGCATCCAGCAAAATGGCATCGTAGGTGCGATCCGTTTGATTCAGAAACTGCCGACCATCGCCCACCGTGAGGTTGACCTTTGAGACATCAAAATCAAAAAACTTCTCCGCCATTGGAATCGAGGCGCCGTTGATCTCCACTACGTCCGTTTCAATTCCATCCGCGGCAAACTGCATGGGCACCACGCCAGCCCCCATACCGATACAAAGTACGCGCTCAGTTTTCGGCGTGTAAGCATGCGCCAGCCATCGCAACGCACCGGTAAACAGTGAACGACTTTGGCGCGTCGTAGGATCGTAGGTGTTCTGCACCAGTTGATCATTCAGATACCGCCGCTCCACCACCGCACCACTACGATACTCGATCACCTGCAGCTCACCGTAGTTGGAATTCGCGCGGTAAAGAATATCCCAATTCACTCCGCCGTACTTCATAGTATCTCCAAACTGCCCTCGCAATCCGCTATAGCCAAAAACAAGGGAAAGCCCCAGCGCCAGCAACAGCGCATTTCCGCCAGCTCCGCGCCCCCACACGATAAGGTAAACCGCTGCCAAGGCAATCAAGATGCCCGCTGTGATCAGCATTGTCACGGAATTCGGAAAGCGCGGTATCAACACGTACCCGATCAACACCGTGCCCGCCACACTTCCCAAAGTACTGATGGCCGACAGTCGGCCGACATTGAGCCCCACATTCTGGACCGATTGGGTGAGCAATCGAACCAAAAATGGCCCTGTCATTGCCAGCAACGCCAGCGGCACTAAAAACAAAAACATGGCCGCCAACAGTGTGGCCCATGCCAATGGCAGACTCATGAGCTTGAGACACAGTGGCTTCACCATGGGCACCGTGGCAGCAAGATAAACGGCCGATGCAACAATCCCATAATACAAGCGGTTCAATTTCGGCGACTGATCCACCAGCCATCCGCCGGCATAATAGCCGCCAGAAAGCGCCACGAGCGTCACCGCAATTTGTGCCGTCCAAACAAAGTGGGACGTGCCGAGAAACGGCGACAGCATTTTTGCTCCCAAAATCTCAACCACCAAAATGCACGCCCCTGTGCAGGCCGCCGTAAAATAAAGAAACCGACGCAGCCCAATGGACATCTCCTCGGCCGCCCCCTTCTCTCGTTTGGATTTGTTTTTCTTCACAGCTAAATCGCAGCCAGTTTCGGCCAAAGACGAGCACTCATTTCAGCGCCGTTGTGGAAGCAATCAAGGTCGAATTTCTCATTCGGTGAATGCAAATTGTCATCCGGCAACGCCAAGCCCAAGAGCAGTGAGTCCGCTCCGAGCACTTTCTTGAATTCGTTGATGATGGGGATCGAACCGCCCTCGCGCAGGATCACGGGTTCATGGCCAAACGCCTCGCGCAAGGCCTCTAACGCCGCCTGCACCTCCGACCCAGTGGGCGGCACATGATACGCCTCCGCACCGTGCCCATCCTCAATTTTCATTTTCACCGAGGGCGGGCACAACTTCTTGAGCTGTCGCTTGAGCAATCGATTGATCTCGCCAGGATCCTGATCCGGCACCAACCGGCAGGTCAGCTTCGCACTGGCCCAAGCGGGAACAATCGTCTTACTGCCTTCCCCCTGATACCCACTGGTAAGGCCATTGATCTCCAGCGTTGGCCGGGCACTGCGCAGTTCGTGGTGCGTGTAGCCCGCCTCGCCGAACAACGCCGGCACCCCGAGCAGTCGGCGATATTGCGCGGCGGAAATCGGCAGCCGCTTCATTTGTTCGCGCTCATACCGCGTGAGCTTTTGTACCCGATCATAAAAACCGGGCACCGCAATGCGGCCACGCTTGTCGCGTAATGCCGCCAACATTTGGCAGAGCACCAGTGCCGGATTGTCTACCGAGCCGCCATAAATCCCGGAATGCAAGTCGGCCTTCGGGCCATGCACCGTCACCTCCATGGCCGTCACCCCACGCAAGGAATAGGTGAGCGCAGGATGTTTTTTGGAAGGCATACCGGTATCCGACACCACCACCCCATCGCATTTAAGTTCCTTTTTCTTTTGGCGGAGGAATTGGACTAGACTTTCGCTGCCGACTTCCTCCTCGCCCTCGATCACAAACGTGAGATCGCAGGGTAGTTCCGTGCCGGTTTGCAAAAATGCCTCCACCGCCTTGAGGTGCGCAAAATGTTGCCCCTTGTTATCCGTAGCCCCTCGCGCATACACGGCACCGTTGCGAATAGTCGGCTCAAACGGCGGCGTATCCCATTGCTCCAATGGTTCCGGTGGCTGGACATCGTAATGGCCATACACCAAATAATGCGGACGGCGCCCTCGGCGTTGGGGAGTGCTGGCCGTAACGATGGGATGAAAATCAGTAGCGTGTTTGCGAGCCTTGAGTCCGATGGAACGGCAATGTTTCACCAGCCAATCGGCTGTGGCGCGTGTATCACGATCATGATTGCTCTGGGCTGACACACTGGGCAGCCGCAGATATTCGCAAAGCTCTTCTTCAAAACGCGCCCGATGGGCGTTCAAATAATCCAGCACGGCTCGCATGCGTGCCCAGTGTATGAGAGTGGACCGCGAATGCCAACGGCGAATGCACTAAATGACACCTACCGTTAATCGCCACCGGGCACGATCAGGCGCAATATATCCAACGGATTCAAATCCAGCTCTTTCCCTTCTCCATCGGGCTTGTCCTTGAGGGGATTTAAACGTCGTAACAAGCTTCCGGGACGGCCAGTAATACCCAACACCAGGATTTGTCCCAACGCGATTTCATCAACCTCGATCTTGGGTTTCCGAATAGCACCTTCCATGGAAAGAAAGGTCGGCATCTCCATGAAGCCGTCCTGGGGAAACAAAATCCCCAGTGCCCGAAATTCTTCCGCCAACTTAGGCGGCAGCTCGATGGAGATATCCTGCTTGATGGTGGTATCGAGAAAACGGCTTCCCAACTGGCCTTCTCCTCGAGTTCCCGCACGCAAGAGCGGACCGCCCACAGCCAACTCAAAATGCGCTTTGCCATCCTGGGCGATCAGGGCGAGCTCCGCTGAGTTGAAATGGGAATCCAGCAGTTGTGGTAAATTCAAACTCCCGGCAATGATTCCAACCAGCCAATCATCCTCCTTGAATCCCCAATGAGAATCCTCAATGACGAGTTGCGCTGGGGCTGCGGGATCGATCCCGCGCACCGTAAAGCTGTTGCGAAAGGATTCTCCCGACCATCCGAGCGCTTTCAGAAACCCGTTAGCCGTCAGCTTGCCCCATTGGATTTTGTGATCGGGAGCAAAGTGCCGAATCACCGGATCCAACGGCACGGCTTGCACATTTATATTTACCGCCATTTGGGTTTGCCTATCCACGGTTTGCACCTGGCCTTCGACCATTCCAGGCGCCCCGAGCAGATGCATTTGAATTGGGTCAAATGTAAACTTCCGCCCGTCAACCCGC
>WTHG01000067.1 GCA_011523245.1 Verrucomicrobiales bacterium
CCGCGCCCGCGGCCGCGCGCGCCGAGCCCGCGCGCGGCGCCGCGCCCGCCGCCGCGCCCGCCGCGCCTGCGCGCAGCGCGATCGGCGCGCGCATGCGCGAGTTCAAGTGGGTCGGGCCGACGATCTCGAAGATGCTCGAGGTCTCGACGCACCTCGCGTACCCGTCGCTCCGCCTGCTCGACGACGAGTGCGAGGTCGGCGTCGGCTGCCAGGAGGCGTTCAAGCGGCTGCTGCCCGGCGTGCAGGCCGAGGAAGTGGGCGCGCGTTGGGGGACAGAACAACGGGAGCGTGAGTATTATCGGGTGGTCAGTGTGCCGATTCCCAAGGGGCAAGTGATTGAGGCCGGCGCGTTTGAGTTGATGCCGGACAACCGCATGGCGATCGGCACGCGGCGGGGGGATATCTATTTCATGAGCGGCGTGGATGACGACAAGCCGCGGCCGCGCTTCGAGAAGTTTGCCGAGGGTCTGGATGAGATTTTCGGCCTAGCCCATCGCCGAGACGAGAAGGATGCCCTGTACGTGACTCACAGCGCGGAGTTAACGCGCGTGCGCGACACGAATGGCGACGGGCGCGCGGACCGATTTGAGACGGTGTCCGACGCGTGGGGCTATCGCAACTATCACGAGTACGCCTTTGGCTCGAAGTTTGATGCGCAGGGGAACCTCTACGTGGCGCTCGGGCTTTCCGCCTCTTACCACTCACGCGCGCTCTTTCGCGGATGGGCAATGAAAATCACTCCGGAAGGCAAGAGCATCCCCATCGCCAGCGGCCTGCGCAGCCCGGGCGGCATTGGGCCTAACGAACACGGCGCGCTGTTTTACATTGAGAGTCAAGGGCCGTGGAATTCCTCGTGCAGCCTTAAATTTCTGAAGCCCGGCGGGTTCATGGGGCATCCGGTGAGTTTCAACTGGTACCAGTACGCGCCGGGCCTCAAGCGGCCGGTCGAGCCGGGAAGCGGCACCCGAATTGTTACCGAGAAGGAAAAGGTAAAGGAGCTTGTGCCGTACGCCGTGGTGTTTCCTTACATCCGCATGGGGCGTTCAATCACCGGTTACGTGGTCGACAAGACGGGCGGCAAGTTTGGGCCATTTGAAAACCAGATTTTCCTAGGCGACTACACACAATCGATCATCATGCGCGCGACCACCGAGCAGATCAACGGCGTGTGGCAGGGCGCGTGTTATCCCTTTCGTGAAGGGCTCTCGACCGGGATTCTGAACGTGCAGTTCACTCCCAAGGGCCGGTTGCTGGCCGGCGGTACTAATCGGGGTTGGCCAGTGCGTGGTATTAAACCCTTTGCGCTGGAGCGGTTAGATTGGACCGGTAAAATTCCCTTTGAGATTAAGCGCATCCACATCACGCCCGATGGATTCAAAATCCTGTTTACCAAACCGGTTGATGCCAAGACCGGCAACGATCCGAAGAGTTATCAGGTCACCACTTTCACGCACATTTACCATGGCGGTTACGGCGGGCCGGAGGTTGATCAAACTACACCCACTGTGCAGCGCGCCGAGCTGGCTGCCGACGGTCTCAGCGCACGCATCACACTCAGCGAACTCAAGCGCGGGCATGTGCACGAATTCGATCTCGGCGCATTGCGCGATCGACGTCAGGGCGAGCTGCTGCATCGTCACGCCTATTACACTGTCAATGAGATCCCCAAGAAATAACATGCGATACATATGGCTCATGATTCTGGTCGGGTGCGGTTCGCTGAATGCGGCGGACTGGAGCGTCACGCGTCAACTCCCGGCGCCGGAAGCGCATCAGGCCGCGGCCGCCGAGGGGAAGTTTGTGTATGCCATCACCAGCCGGTCGGTGGCAAAGTATGATCGCGCCACCGGCAAGCGTTTGGCCGTGAGTACCGGCGCGGCGCGGCACTTGAACAGCGGCTTTTTCTGGCAGGGCAAACTGCTCTGCGCACACTCGAATTATCCGCTCAAGCCGGAGCGCAGTGAGATCAAGGTGCTGGATGTCGACACGATGAAGCTGACGACCTTCAAGGCCTTTGGCAAAGCCGGCGGTTCGTTGGTGTGGGTGCTGCGCAAGGACGGGCATTGGTGGTGCAACTTCGCGCATTACGGCGCGGACAACGCCAAGACCTTTCTTGCCAAGTACGACGACCAATGGCGCGAACTGGCACGCTGGACATATCCGCAAAAGGTGATCAGCCAGTTGGGCCGGTACAGTTTGTCCGGCGGCATTTGGCGTGGGGACGATCTGTGGTTGACGGGCCATGATGATCCGGTCGCCTTCCGACTGCGCCTGCCCAAGGCGGGTGGTGTGCTGGAGTACGTCGGCCAACATGCCGTGCCGTTTACCGGGCAGGGTTTGGCGAATGATCCGGTGACCGGCGGATTGATTGGCATCAACCGCGCCCGACGACAGGTGGTCTTTGCCGCACAGCAGGGCATCCGGTTGCGTGTGCTTTGTTATAACATCCATCACGCTGCCGGGGTGGATCGCAAGCTGGACGTGCCGCGGATCGCCAAGGTGATCCTGTCGGTAAAGCCGGATTTGGTTGCGCTGCAGGAAGTGGACCGCAAGACCGGCCGCTCGGGGCGCGTGGATCAAGCCGCCGAGTTGGCGCGGCTCACGGGGATGCATTCGGCGTATGGTGCGAACATTGCGTTTCAGGGCGGCCAATACGGCAACGCGATCTTGTCACGGCTGCCGATGGATCAGCATCAGAATCATCTGTTGCCCAACGTGGATTCGGGCGAACAACGCGGGGTGTTGGAGGTTGGCTTTAAACTGCCCGGCGGACGGCCGTTGCGATTGCTCGGTACGCACCTTGACCATCGACGGCCGGATGGCGAGCGGCTGGCGTCAGCCATCTTCATCAACACGATGGCCGGCAAAGAGCCTGCCGTGCCGACGATCTTGGCGGGCGACTTGAACGACGTGCTCGGTAGTCGCACGCTGAAAGAGTTTCAAAAATCATGGACGCCCACCAACGCCAAGCCGATGCCAACCGTGCCGGTGGGTAAGCCAACGCGGCAGATTGATTTCATTCTCGTGCGGCCCGCGGCGCGGTGGAAGGTGATAGAGACAAAGGTGCTCGACGAAGCCGTGGCATCTGATCACCGCGCAATCTTTGCGATCCTGGAGCTGCGCAACTAGCGGCTACTTTTTCTTCGGCTTCGGCTTCCTCATCTTGCTCACCTCGTCCCACGGCTTGGCGCCGACGTGACTGGCCCAGCCTTCGTAGAGTTTTTGGAGTGCAGCGGCCTTTTGCGGCATGGCCTTGGAAAGATCCCGCAGTTCGCTGCGGTCCCGGGCCATGTTGTACAATTCCCAGGGGGCGTTGTGCAGGGCGACGAGCTTGAAATCGCCCCGACGCACGGCGCGGTTGCCTTCGTGTTCCCAAAACAGGGTGCGTGGCCGGGCGTTGTCTTTCGCAAACACCGGCAGAAGATTTTCGCCTTCCATGTTTTTCAGCGGCAACCCAGCGGCGGCGAGGCAGGTGGGGGCAATGTCGATGAGGTGGCTGGGCGTGTGGCGCAGTGTGCCCTTGTCCTTGAGGCGGGCGGGCCAGTGGACAATGAGGGGTGTAGCTACACCGCCTTCATGAGTGTAGCGCTTATACATGCGGAAAGGAGCGTTGCTGAGGTTGGCCCAGCCGCGGCCGGAGCTGGAGGACCAGCCGCCGCGCCGGCCCCATTCGGCGTAGTTGTCCACGCGGGTCTCGGGATGCCGACCGTTCTTGGCGAAGAGCCCACGCCAATCATGCACGCCGGTACCGGGCACGCCGTTGTCCACCATGAACAGGAATAAGGTGTTGTCCAGCCGGCCGGCGGTCTTGAGCTTGGCGATAATCCGGCCGATGTTCTGGTCCATGCGGTCGATGATGGCCGAGTAGAGCGCCATCTTGAGGTCGAGCTCGTCGCGCAGCTTGGCGTCGTAGGTTTCCCATTGAGGCACATCCGAAGGCGAGAGCGGCCAGTCTTTTTTAATCAGGCCCATCTGCACCATGCGCCGATAACGTTCCGCGCGCAATTTGTCCCAGCCTATATCGCGGAATTTGCCGCGGTATTTTTTAGTGTCCTCCTCGCGCGCGTGCAGCGGGAAGTGCGGCGCGTTATGGGCGACGTAGAGAAAAATCGGTTGATCGGCGTGTTTCGTAAACGCCTCGTCCATGAAATGCAGTGCGTAATCGGTGAAGACATCGGTGGTGTACCACTCCTGATCGGGATGCAGATGGTTCACGGGCGTCTCAGTTCCGGGCAGCACGATTTTGTCATCGAGAAATACCGGGCAATGCTCGAGCACAGTGAAATAGGAATCGATAAAATTGCGTGTGCCATAAAACCGATCGAACCCGCGCGCGATGGGCGACTGTTTCGGCTCCGTACCGAGATGCCATTTGCCGGTCATCATAGTGCGGTAACCGCCTTGGCGGAGCTGCTCGGCCAGCGTCGGCACATTGGGCAGGATCGTGCCGCTGTAGCTGGGCAGGCCGCGATCCCGCGTCATGTGCCCCATGCCGGCTCGGTGCGGATACAGCCCCGTCAACAACGTCGCCCGCGACGGACAACACCGTCCGGTATTATAAAACTGCGAAAACCGCAGACCGTTGGCTGCGAGTTTATCCAACACGGGTGTTTCAATCTCTCCGCCGTAACAGCCGAAATCCGAAAAGCCGGCATCATCCGCCATGATGACGACGATGTTGGGCTGTTTTTGGTCAGCTCCAAGCAATAGAAGAGGCGTAAGTAGTATTATTAGAAACAGGTGAGTTTTACTCATATTATAAATTTTATGGGGTGGCGACCTTCAGTTCGACTAGGTGTCCATTAATGGCTTCTTTGGGTGATTCAGAATCAACGGGATCGTTATCAAAATGCCCAACCGCGAAGTTTTCTTTTGGATGTGTATGTAGTAATCCCTGAGGATTTGATCCACCAGTAGTCGAGTTTCCTCCTACCTGCAGGGAAAGATTATCTGCATTAAAGCGCACGATTACATTCAGTTTGGATTGCTTCCCTTGAATAGCTGCAATCCTTTGAAAGGATTTTTGGCCGTAGCGCACACAGAAATATAGGACACCTTGTTTGGCGTACAACGCATAGCCTGTCTTCGTCCCACCATGGTCAATAATGGTGCCGTGCGCTTTTTTCCCAGCCGGTATTTCAATGGTTGCATTAATCAGGATTGATTTACCATTTAGTTCCGGTAGCGAAGCAGTGGAGTACGTATGGCCGAGCTTTACCTTTTTCCAGTCAATGGGTTTCGTTGGGTTTACGGGGTCTGAACGGCGGGCTTTTTTGATGGTAGGATATAGAGTAACTGGGTTTTCCACAAAACCGGCAGGGCGTTTGTTGGCGGCGAGATCGGTAGTAATGGTTTCAGCCAGCTGCGTTAGGCGCGCGATAATGTCCGGATGTTGCGCGGCGAGGTCAGTT
>WTHG01000535.1 GCA_011523245.1 Verrucomicrobiales bacterium
CGGTGGGGGTTGGATAATCGTATTCATGGCTGCACCTCGTACATGGGCGGCAGCGTGAAGGATGCGACGGGCAAAACGGTGGCGCTTAATGGCCGTAATTTTTCCTTCGACCCGCGTACGCTCGAGCTGCGGGCCGAAGACAGTACGGCGCAACACGGCATGAGCTTTGACGATTACGGCCGCAAGTTCACCTGCAGCAACAGCAGTCATTTGCAGGCGTTGATGTATCCTTCGCGTTATGCCGGGCGCAACCGGCATTATGCCTTGCCGAGCCAGCGAGTGAGTATTGCGGCCGATGGCGCGGCGGCGGAGGTGTTTCGGTTGAGCCCCGATGAACCGTGGCGCATCGTGCGCACGCGCTGGCGCATTGCCGGCCAGGTGCGCGGGCCGGTGGAAGGCGGCGGCCGGGTGTCCGGATATTTCACGGCGGCGACCGGCGTGACGATTTACCGCGGTGACGCACTGGGCGAAGGGTTCCGCGGCAACGCGTTCATTGCTGATGCCGGCAGTAATCTGATCCATCGCAAACAGGTGCGTTATCCCGGCGTGCAACCGGTCGGCGAACGGCCGGCGGATGAGCGCAAGAGCGAGTTCATTGCCTCGCGCGATAACTGGTTTCGTCCCGTGCAATTCGCCAACGCACCGGATGGCTGCCTTTACGTGGCGGATATGTACCGCGAAACCATCGAACATCCGTGGAGCATTCCTGAGAGTATCAAGCAACACTTGGATTTGAACAGCGGCAACGATCGCGGCCGGATCTGGCGCATTGCGCCGAAGGGTTTTAAGCCGCCGAAGCGGGATTATCCCGATCCTTTTAATGGCCCGCAACTTGTCCAGCTACTGGCGCATCCCAATGGCTGGCATCGCGACACGGCGGCGCGGCTGATTTACGAGCAGCAAAATCGCACCGTGATCCCGGCGTTGGAAAAGTTGGCGGCCGATCGCGCGCAGCCGCTGGGGCAAATTCATGCACTGTGGGCCCTGCACGGATTGGGCGCGTTGAAGGCGGATCATGTGTTAACCGCGCTGAAGAACGGCACGGCAGTGGTGCGCGTGCAGGCCATGCAGTTGGCGGAAGAGTTTGTGAAGGATCCGCGCGTGGTGCGGGCGGTGTTCGCGCGGATGGATCAACCGGATCGTGAGGTGCTCTATCAACTGGCATTGACGGCCTCGCACTTTCCCGCCAGCGATGAAAAATCCTTCGCGCTCGCCATGGCCCTGGGGCATGCGCGGGGTGATCGCTGGATCGAGGCGGCAGTGATGAACGCCTTCAATGGCGACGAGGAATTGGGCGACCTGTTCGTGGTCATGCACGGTGCACCCAGCATCACGCACGCGGCCCGGGTGGAATTCCTCAAGCTGATCGGCCGGCGCAATCGCCCGGGTGAAGTGGCCAAGGCGGTGCTGGTGATAGTGCGACAACCGCCCAACAAGGAAACCATTGATTGGGTAAACGCTCTCGGACCAAAGGCCGGGATTTTGCCCGGACTGGAAAAGGAGGCGCTGCGTTGGCTCCTGCTACCGGCCAAGGAGAAATCGGATTTGGTCCTGTTCCCGGCGTTGAAACTGGCGTGGCGGCGAGGTTTCGAAGAGGCCGGACCGGCTATCCTGCGCGTGGCGCAGGAACGCCCGACCGAACCGTTGCGCGTGGCGGCTGTGCAGGCGTATGCGACCTTTACCGATCCACAGGTGGCGGAGAATTTAGTAAAGCTATGGGCAAATGCTACTCCGGGCATGCGGAGCGAAATTGAGGCAGCCTTGGCCACCCGCGATGATCGAGTGCCGGTGTTGCTGAAGGCATTGGAAAGCGGGGCGATCAAGAAAGATAAATTTTCGCCCAACACCATTGCGGCGCTGCGCCGGCAAAAGGATGCGGCCACGGTGGCGCGTGTGAACAAACTGTTCGGCGTGCCGGCCAAGGCCAAGACGCGGGCCCAGGCGGTGCAGGATCTGTTGCCGGCGCTAAAGCTCAAAGGCAATGCCGCGGCCGGCAAAGTGCTCTACACACAACGCTGCGCCCTTTGCCATCGCGCCGGAAAGGACGGTCATGCGCTGGGACCGGACCTGTTGTCGGTGAAGGCCAACGGGCCGGAGAAACTGCTGGTCAGCATCGTGGATCCGAATCGCGAGGTGGCGGCGAATTATGTGGCGTACGACGTGGCCCTGCGCGACGGCAGCACACAGACCGGTTTGCTGGGGGACGAAACGCTAACGCATGTGCGCATTCGATTGCCACTCGGCAAGGAGCTGCTATTGCCGCGCACGGATGTGAAAGGCATGCGCAGCGGCGGTAAATCGATCATGCCCGAAGGCCTCGAGGCTGGTCTTACACCACAGCAGATGGCGGACCTGCTCGCGTTCATCACGAAGTTGTGATCAGGGGGAGGGCGAAGCTCCTGCTGAGCCGATAAGATTCACAATGAGGCGGAGGCGGCTCAGCAGGAGCTTCGCCCTCCCGGTCCCGGATCATGCCTCCGCGATTGTGCGCATTTTCTCTAGACCGATGCGGGCGACTTCCATGGGATCCTCGGCCCAGTGTTGCTCGTTGAAAAGCTCCAGCGAAAGCCAGCCGTCGTAGCCGGTGGCAGTGAGCAGTTCACAGTAACGGGCGAGATCCAGATGGCCTTCACCGGGCATCACTCGGCTGTGGTCGTGTTGTTCCTCGCGCGGCGGCGAATCGGGCGTGTCATTGAAGTGCGATACTGCGATCTGATGGGCTTGCAGTTTGGTGATGGATTCCATATCGTCGCCACCGCGGAAAATGTGAAAGGGATCAAGCACGGTGGTGGCATGCGGATGATCGGCGGCGGCCATGATTTCTAGCGCATCTTCAATGGTGTTCAGTTGCTCGACGAACCCGAGAAATTCCATGGCCGGCTTCACGCCGATAGTTTCGCCCAACTCCAGCAATTCGCGATAGCGCCGCGCGCCCAGCGCGTAATCGGGGCGGCCATCGGCGAGGCGATTGGCAACGATTTGCCTTTCGACTTTGGGCGTGAAGGATTTAACTGGGCGCGTGAACGATCTCCGCGCAGCGAGTGTGCAGTTTCAGCATGTGCCCGGCGACAAGGCGGTTAATCTCGCCACGGTGCGCGAATGGACGGCGAAAGCCGCAGCCGCCGGAGCGGAACTGGTGGTGTTCCCCGAGATGTGCCTGACCGGCTATTGGCACCTGCGTAATCTGCCGCGCGCGGAATTGGAAGCCTTGGCCGAGCCCGTGCCCGATGGCGATAGCACGCAGGCTTTGCTGGCGCTGGCGGCGGAGCATTCGGTTTCGGTGGGAGCCGGGTTCATTGAGCAGGACGCCGAAGGGCGGCTTTACAACAGTTACGTGGTGGCGATGCCTGATGGGCGCACGGCGTGCCATCGTAAGCTGCACGCGTTTATCAATGAACATATCAGCAGCGGCGATGACTACACGCTCTTTGATCTGCCCAATGGCACGCGGGCGGGCATTTTGACTTGTTACGACTGCAACCTCGGCGAAAACGTGCGGATCAATGCGTTGCAAGGGGCGGAGGTGTTGATCGCACCGCACCAAACCGGCGGTTGCGCCACGCCCAGCCCGCGTTGCATGGGGGCGATTGAGGTCGCGTTGTGGGAAAATCGCAAGGCTGATCCGGATGCCATAGAAGCGGAGTTTCGCGGGCCCAAAGGACGTGAGTGGCTGCTCAAGTGGTTGCCGGCCCGCGCGCATGACAACGGCATTTACCTGATCTTCAGCAACGGCGTGGGCCAAGATGACAACGAAGTGCGGACCGGCAACGCGATGATCCTCGATCCATACGGCGATTTACTGGCCGAAACCTGGAAGGCCGGCGATGACATGGTGGTGGCCGATCTCAAGGCCGAGACCCGCGCCATGTGCACCGGCGTACGCTGGATCCGCAGTCGCCGGCCGGACCTGTATCAGGCCGTTGCTACTCCAACCGGCCGCGAGCAGGATATTCGGACTGTGCGGTTTTCAAAGGAGGATCCGGATTCCGCGAACAATGATTAAGCAATACACCGATGGCAAAGCCTGAACCTGAACCGATTGATCCCACTGAATTGCCAGTCCTCGCGCAGGCGGTGATGGCGGATGCAAAATTTCCCATGCTGGCGAGTATCGATGGCGATCAGCCTAGACTGCGACCGGTTTCCCCCGTGAAGACAGACGGCTTCACCGTGTACGTCGCCAACCTCAAGGCGTATCACAAGACCCAGGAAATCGCGGCCAACCCGAAGGTGGAGTTGTGCTACATGGACAGCCGGCACGATCAGGTGCGCATCACCGGCACCGCCGAGGTGTCGGAAGATGCCGATGAGATCCAATCCATCTGGGACGGCAACCCGCTCCTCCGCCAATATCTCGGCACCCCCGACAATCCGATGCTGATCATCTACAAGATTGTCCCCACCCACGTCCGCTTCATGCGCGAATGGGCGCTGGAATACCACGAAGTACCGTTGGGTTGATTGGGTATTGGTCGAGGAAGAAAAATGGAGCCAGATACCCGACTTGAACGGGTGACCTGCAGGTTACAAAACTGCTGCTCTACCAACTGAGCTAATCTGGCCCGAGGGCGGAATGTTAATTCGGTAATCCTGAATTGTCGAGCATGGAGCTGGATGGGGTTAGCTAAACCAGCCGGATTTTGCGCCGCTACGTTTTTGGAGAAGTTCGCTGCGAGAGGTCTCAAGGGTGAGGATCATTTCGTCATAGTCGCGGAAGCGTTTTTCAGGATCTTTGTTCATGGCTCGGAGGATGGCGCCTTCCGTATTGGCACTGATATCCCGGACGATTTTGCGCGGTGGAGTGAGTCGTGTTTTCACGTGCGCCCAAACAGTTTCTTCGACGGTGTTGCCGTTGAATGGAACCTGACCGGTGAGGGCGTGGTAGAGGGTGGCGCCTAAGGAATACATGTCTGATCGGAAATCCTGCACTCCGCGAGCTACGCGTTCTGGAGCGATGTAAAAGGGCGTGCCAACAAGGCCCTCGGCGGCACGTGGTTCATTGACTTTGCGGGCGATGCCGAAGTCTGTCAGTTTGGGTTCGCCATCGATGTTGTAGAGGATGTTGTCGGGTTTGAGGTCGAGATGGATGAGTTCTTTCTTGCGGATGAGTTCCAGAGCGCCAGCGATCTTGATGCCGGCATCAAGCACATAGAGTTCATCCACCCGCCCGTTTTTTTGGATCAACCCATCGAGGTCTCCGCGGTCGGCTACTTCCATGACAAGGTATTTGTAGCCCTTAAACTGGCCGTAGTTGTAGACCTGCACGATGTTGGTGTGGTTCAGCGAAGCCTGATATTGGGCTTCGCGGAAAAACCCGGCCATGGCGTTGGCGTCGCCGGTGAATTCCGGCTGCATCAGCTTGACGGCTACGTCGCGATCTAGAATCTCATCGTG
>WTHG01000197.1 GCA_011523245.1 Verrucomicrobiales bacterium
ACCCTACTACCGAATGCGTGGCCGACTGCGTG
This sequence comes from Verrucomicrobiales bacterium, assembly GCA_011523245.1. GTDB lineage: Bacteria > Verrucomicrobiota > Verrucomicrobiia > Limisphaerales > UBA1100 > UBA1100. The sequence continues at coordinate 33 of WTHG01000197.1, forward strand.
GAGTTGGCCCGGCGCGAACGCATTGATTTCATTGTCGGCCTCGGCGGCGGTAGTTCGATGGACACCGCCAAGGGGGGTAATTTCTTGCTCACCAACGGCGGTGAGATGAAGGATTACTGGGGGGTGGGCAAAGCCTCCAAGCCGATGCTGCCGCTCATCGCCATTCCCACCACCGCCGGTACCGGCAGCGAGTGCCAGAGTTTTGCGCTGATTTCCGATGCGCACACGCACGCCAAGATGGCCTGCGGCGATCCCAAGGCGATGGCCAAGGTGGCGATTTTGGATCCAGAACTGACGCTTTCCCAGCCGCCGCGTGTTACGGCTTGCACGGGCATTGATGCCGTGGCGCATGCAGTGGAGTCCGCCGTAACCCGCAAACGCAATGAGACCTCCCAGCAATATTCGCGGGTGGCATTCCGCTTGCTCAGCCAAAGTTTGCCGATCGTACTGACTAATCCGGATGACGTGGAAGCCCGCGGGCGGATGCTGCTTGGCGCGGCCTTCGCCGGTACGGCCATTGAACATAGTATGCTCGGGGCGGCGCATTCGGCAGCCAATCCGTTAACGGCCCATTTTGATGTGATCCACGGTCAGGCCGTCGGCCTGATGCTGCCGCACGTGGTGCGGTTTAATGGCGAGGATGCAACGATCGCCACGGTGTATACTGAGCTGGTGGCGGGGACGGCGGCTGCGTCAAACAACGGGGCGTCGGCGCACGAATCGCTGGCGGCCGCGCTGGAAGGTTTCATGGATGCTGCTGACCTGCCGCGGGATCTGGCCGCGTGCGGCGTGGATGCGGGCAAAGTGAATGTGCTTTCTGAGGAGGCCGCTGGGCAATGGACGGCCAGCTTTAACCCGCGCGACATTACTGCGGCGGATTTTACAGGTCTCTACAGTAGGGCTTTTGGCTCCTAACTCATGTGTGGTAAACTGGATTTAATGACGGCTGATTTCTCTGATGATGCGCTCCTCTTGATTGCCCATGGGAGCACAGTTAACGCCCAATCTAGCGAACCAACTCGTCGTCTGACGAAGGAATTGGACTCAAGAAAGCTCTTTGCTGAGGTTGCCTGCGCTTTCAAATTAGAAGAGCCTTATATTTCTGATACACTTAAAGAGTTGAGTTCAAAACGCGTTTTTGCTGCTCCAATCACGATCAGCGAAGGACAATTTACCGAGGAAATAATCCCATTCCATTTGGGTTTGTGTACCAAAGGACAGTGTGATTGTCCGGTAGGGGAGTGCAACTATCCGAGTCAAGCTATGGTGAACGGCAAAGAAATTGTCTACTGTAGGCCAATTGGAACGCACAAAAGTATGACAGATGTACTTCTTGGGAGAGCTAAGGAGATTGTCCAAAAATACCCATTCCCCAAGCCGCCGAAACCAGAGGAAATCTGCCTGATCATCGCGGGTCATGGCACAAAACGAAATTTAAACTCCCGCAAAGCGATTGAAGCGCAGGTTCAAGCGATCAAGGAACTTAACGAGTACGCTGACGTGCAATCAGCCTTCATGGAAGAGACGCCGCTCATAGCTGACTGTTACGAGAACGCTGAAGCTCGCCACATTGTAATGGTCCCTTTCTTTATTGGTGATGGCCTTCATACTGTAGAAGATATACCCGTATTGCTTGGGGAGACCGAAAAACAGGTCAAAAAACGTTTGGAGGCAAATCAAGTTACATGGCGAAACCCTACCGAACGCAAAGATAAACTCGTCTGGTACACCGAAGCAATTGGCAGCGAGCCACATTTGCCGGAGGTGATCCTCGAACGTGTGCGCGAAGCCGCGGCGTAACTTTCCGCTTTGAGAACGGCGTGCTCCGCCGCATGATCACCACCCCGTGACAATTCCGAAAATCACTCTCATCGGAGTCGGCCTGCTGGGCGGTTCTATAGGCATGGCGGCCCGCCAACGCGGTGTGGCAGGGCGGGTAACGGGCCTCGTGCGTCGGACGGAGAGCGTGCAGGAATGCCTAGACGCTGGCGCGGTGGACGACGCGACACTGGATCTAGCCGAGGCGGTGGGTGGGGCTGGGCTGGTGATTTTATGCACGCCGGTGGGCGGCATGAAGGCGCTGGCCGAAGAGATTCAGCCCCATTTGGCGCCGGACGCCGTGGTGACGGATGTCGGCAGCGTGAAATCCTCAGTGGTGGCGGAGGTAGGACCGGTGCTGCCGCGGTTTGTGGGGAGCCATCCCATGGCTGGATCCGAGCAAACGGGTGTGGCCAATGCGCGCGCGGATTTGTTCGAAAACACTGTGTGCGCGGTGACGTCTACAGACCAAAGCGATACGGCGTGTGTTACCCGCGTGAACGAATTTTGGACGGCGCTTGGCAGCCACGTGATTTCGCTGCCTGCCGCCGAGCACGATACGATCGTTGCCCGCACCAGTCACCTGCCGCATGTGCTGGCCAGCGCACTGGTCAACGCCGTGCTCGGCCGGCCACGCGAAGGCGAGGCGGCTTTTCTGGGCACGGGCTTCCGCGACACCACGCGGCTGGCGTCCGGTTCGCCCGCCATGTGGCGCGACATTGCGATGGATAACGCGCCGGCCATTGAGCAGGCCATTGATGATCTGCAGGCCGAACTGGCGACGTTGAAGACCGCGTTGAACGCCCGTGAAGCGACGGCGCTGGAAACGTTTTTTGCCAAAGGCCAGGAATTTCGCCAGCAATGGATTACCGGTTTGGAGGACGGGGAACCCAAGTAATGGGCCTGCCCGACCTTATCGAGATTGTGCCTCTGGCCGCGCCGGTGCAGGCGCATGTCACCGTGCCCGGTTCCAAGAGCATCACCAATCGCGCGCTCATTCTCGCCGCATTGGCCGACGGAGAGACCACACTGACCGGCGCATTGTGGAGCGAAGACACACAGATCATGGTCGCCGCGCTGCAGGCGATGGGGTTTGAGGTGACGGTGGCGAATGATCCCGCTGAGCCGGGCAACCGCACGATCACTGTTCAGGGCGCAGGTGGGCGGATTCCGCAGCTTCCTGAAGAAATATTCGTGGGCAATGCCGGCACTGCTGCGCGATTTCTCGCGGCGTTTGTGTGTCTGGGTGAAGGCGCGGTGAAATTGCACGGCATTGATCGCATGCATGAACGGCCCCAGGGCGAGTTGTTTCAGGTGCTGCGCACCATGGGCTACCAGGTGGATTCTCCCAATGACAAGCTGCCCGCCACCATCCACGGCAGCGGCCCGCGTGTGGCGGAAGGAACGGTGAGTCTGGGCGAGAGTTCGCAATTTGCCAGTGCCCTGCTGCTGGCCGCGAGCACGAGCGGTTGGCGGGTGAATATGGCCGGGGCGAGCCTTGACGAAGCGCCGTATGTGCGCATGACACAGGAGTTGATCGCGGAGTTTCCCAAAACGGGCGGCACGTTTGGCATCGAACCGGATGCCTCCAGCGGCAGTTATTTCTGGGGTGTGAACGCCTTTGCCGAGGGGGTGGAGGTGGCGAATTGGCCGTTGAGCGGCTGGCAAATTGATGCGCAGTTCACGCGATTCATTTCCGCGCCCCGCGAGGTGTCGCGCCGAACCGATCTCGGCGACAGTATCATGACCGCCATCGTACTCGCACCGTTGGCGGATCGGCCGACCAGTTTTACCTATCTCGGCCGCCTGCGCGTGCAGGAATGCGAACGCGTCGAAGCCCTGCGGACGGAGCTGACCAAATGCGGCGCGCGCATCACCGAAGAAGGCGACTCGTTGCACGTGGAGCCCTCGCCCGACCTGCACGGCGCGGAGGTCGATACCTACAACGACCATCGCATGGCCATGTGTTTTGCCATGCTGGGACTGAAAGTGCCCGGCATGCGCCTGCGCGATCCGGCGTGTGTGCGCAAGACGTTTCCCAACTTTTTCCAAAAACTCGCCGCGCCGCCGCCAGACGGTCTGGGCGCGAAGATATGTGATGGTGAAGGTGGGCAATTGGCTGGGGAGGAGTTGTTCGCCGGATAAAATGGGGCAAGGCAGAACTTGCCCCACCCGAGGGAGCTGCTTGTAACAAGCCAAGTCTTTCCGTTCTTTCGTGGATACATCCGGGAGGGCGAAGCTCTTGCTGAGCCATGGCGCATATTTGTGCGTCGGTGCGCACATACAGCGATCACATCTCCGGAAACATGAGGATGGCTTTGCCAGCCTTCGGCTCAGCGGGAGCTTCGCCCTCCCATTGTGCGTGCGGGAGAAGGGAGGGACCAGTACCATCTCGTCCGTGTTTTCTGATGGAGTTGATGCGTGGCCATTGATTCAGGGTGTGCGATTGGCTACCTTCGCCCCGTGAGTAACCCGATTGTCATCGCAATTGACGGACCGAGTGCCAGTGGCAAGAGCACGAATTCCAAGATCATCGCCGCCAAGCTGGGCTATGTATACGTCGACACCGGCGCTATGTATCGCACGCTGGCCTGGCACGCGCTGCAGTCCGGCACGGATGTGACCGATGCGGAGTCGGTGGCGGCATTGTGCCACGATTGGCCGGCGGAACTGGTGCGGCGCGGCGACAGCGTGTGGCTGGAGGTCGACGGTTATTTTCCCGAGGAAGAAATCCGCTCCAGCGAAGTGAGCGCGGTGGTCAGCCATGTGGCGCAGGTGCCCTTTGTGCGGGATTGGATGAAGGAACGCCAGCGGTCCTGTGTACAATTCGGCAGCCTCGTGATGGAGGGGCGCGATATCACCTCGAATATTTTCCCGGACACTACGCATAAGTTTTACCTCGATGCCTCGGCCGAAGTGCGCCAAGCCCGGCGTGATGCTGATGGCGTGGAGGAAAATTTGGCTGCGCGCGATCAACGCGACAGCACGCGCAAGGCGGCACCTTTGAAAGTGGTGGATGGGGCCACGGTGATCAATAACTCCGGCGAATCCCCCGAGGAGACCAGCGCGCGGATCATTGCGCTGGTCGAGCAGCATTAACCGCGAATCTCGGCCAGTGTTCGCACGCCCTCTTTTTCCATGCGTGCCTTGAGGCCGCTGACGATGTCGCCGGCGATGGAGGGGCCCTCATAGACGAGGCCGGTGTACACCTGCAACAGGCTCGCGCCGGCAGCAATTTTTTCCCAGGCATCGGCCGCGGTGAAGATGCCACCCACCCCGATGATCGGCAGTTGGCCCTCGGTGTGCCGGTGAATATGCTCGATGACTTCCGTGCTCCGATCGCGCAGGGGCGCGCCACTGAGGCCGCCGGTTTCGGCGTAGGTTTTTTGGCAGGCAGCGTCGTCGGTGTCTGGTCGTTCGATGGTGGTGTTGGTGGCGACAATGCCGGCCAGCGAATGAGTCGCGGCCAGATCGAGCACATCGTCGATGGCTTCGTTGGTGAGGTCGGGTGCAATTTTGATCAGCAGC
>WTHG01000153.1 GCA_011523245.1 Verrucomicrobiales bacterium
CCACGAACTCGCCGACGACGGCAAGGCCGTGTTGATGATCAGCTCCGAGCTGCCCGAAATTCTCGGCATGAGCGACCGCATCCTCGTCATGAACGAAGGCCGCCTCACTGGCGAGATTACTGACGTCCCCCACGCCACGCAGGAAGACATCATGAAACTCGCTACCCAGCGTGAACCAAGCGAACCCATCGCTGCATGAAAAATCTCAACTACGGTAAACTGCTCGCGGATTACGGCAACGTGCTCGTGCTGCTGCTCCTTTGTGCGGTGATCAGTGCGGTCACTCTGGAGGAACAATCCCCGCGCAGTGTGGCCGCCGCGGAAAAGTTGGCTGAGAAAATCGCCAGCCAATCCGAAGCCGGCGCTAATGTCGTCGTACTCGTGCGCAGTGGTGATGGCGCGCAAAAGTTTGCCGCCAATCTCGAAAGTGCCCTGAATGGTGCCGGCCTTAATGTCACCCAGACTGTCGTGGGCAATCCTGCCGCCGCCCGTGCCGCCCTGGAGGCCCAAGCTGCGCCCTTGGCCGCCATTGCCGCCGATGAGCACATGATTGTGTTCTGCAAAGAGCAACTGTCCAAGCTGGCCGCCGACCATCCGCACTTGGCGAAGACCACCGCGCATCAACCGACCAAACATCGTTGGCCCAACTTCCTGAAAAAAGACAATCTGCTCAATGTGCTCAAGCAGATCTCCGTCGTCGCCATCATTGCCATCGGCATGACGATGGTGATCATCACTGCCGGCATTGATCTTTCAGTCGGCAGCCTGATTGCCTTCAGCGGCGTGATCACCGCGTTAGCTATCACTGCCTTGGCGGGTAACGGTTCACCGACCACGAGCCATCTGCTACTGGGTAGTTTAGCCGGCATTGCTGCCTGCGCCCTGGTTGGGCTTGGCACGGGCGGGTTGGTGACGCTTTTTAATATTCCCGCCTTTATCGTGACGCTCGGGGTGATGTTCATTGCCAAAGGGCTGGCTTTTATTTTCTCCAAATCCGCCCCCGTGCCCGTGGCCAACGAAAGTTTTTCTTGGCTCGGACGAGGCGCTGATTTCATGGGACTGCCCAACTCGGTCGTGTTGATGCTGGTGCTTTACGCCATCGCGCACGTGGTGATGACCCACACCTCAATTGGTCGTTACATTTACGCCGTTGGTGGCAATCCCGAGGCTGCCCGACTTTCAGGCGTGCCGGTGAAGTGGGTGCTCGTATTTGTTTACACCCTGTGCGCGCTGTTGGCCGGATTGGGCGGGGTGATGGAGGCGTCCCTGCATATCACCGGTGATCCCAAGAGCGGCACACTGGTCGAACTGCAGGTCATTGCCGCCGTCGTCGTCGGCGGAACCAGTCTGGCTGGAGGACAGGGCAAAATCATCGGCACCCTGATCGGTGCCCTGATCATCGGTGTCATCCGCAACGGTATGAATCTCACCGGCGTGGAAGCACACATGCAAAGTGTGGTTTACGGCGTAGTAATTTTGATCGCGGTGATGGTCGATCAACTGAAAAACCGCGGGCTCAAGACTGCTTCTTAAACCAATTCGCCCCGCAATGTGGTCAACGCCTGCCCGTGTAGCTTTACGCGATCGCCGATCGTCTCAACCTTCACAATGCCTCCACGAGCGGAGGCTTGGTAGCCGGTCAATTTCGATTTGCCCAAGTGTCCGGCCCAATACGGGGCCAAGGCGCAATGGGCGGAGCCAGTGACGGGGTCTTCGTTGACGCCGGTGGCCGGAGCGAAAAAGCGGGATTGAAAATCGTAGCGCGCATCGTTTGAGCGTGTGGTGACGATGAAACCGCGCACGGGCAAGCGGCTCAAGCCGGCAAAGTCCGGCATCAACTCGTGCAGTTCTTCTTCATCAGTCAGTTCGAGCAACAGATCAAATGGCGTGCGGCCGACATAGCGCGGCACGCTGCCCAGCAGATCGGACAACCCTTCCGGCGGCTCGATGGCTTCCGGCGGGGTGGCCGGAAAGTCCAGCTCGATCCAGTCGCCGGCACGCTTGGCTGTTAGCAAGCCGCTGCGTGTGTGAAATCGTGCCGTTTCATCAGGCTTCAGTCGGTCGGTTTCCCAAAGGACGTGTGCGCTGGCGAGGGTTGCGTGGCCGCACAGATCGACCTCGGTCACCGGTGTGAACCATCGCAAGTTAAAGCCGTCTGCTTGTTGGACGAGAAAGGCGGTTTCTGACAGGTTCATCTCCGCGGCGACGGCCTGCATCCATCCGGCCTCGGCAGGTTCATCCAGCAGACATACGGCCGCCGGGTTACCGGTAAACCGGGTCGAAGCAAAGGCGTCCACGATGTACGAAGGCGTGGCCATAGGTAGCCTTGGTGGAGGTTACTCCACTTCTCCCCCGCCTCCATCGGGTGCCGGATCGCTTTAGCCGCCTTCTGAAATCGTTTCACCCCCTTTATCCCCGCCACTGTCTTCGGCCCCATCAGTGTCCCCTGTATCGCCACCGGGATACTCGGACCCGTCATCAACCGGGAAGGGGTCGGCTTCCGGTCGGGTGAACACACGGGTTTGGCGATTTCCCTGCAAGGCGCGAATAGATTGCGCGACTTCCGCCACCTCGGCTTGAGTGGTCTGAATCCCAAAGGTGATCGCAAAACTGCGGGACTGTCCGGGGGCCAGCTTGCTGACACGACCCTTGGCGCGTTCCCATTTGCGGTTGTGCGGGAAACTTGTGCCGGGTTCGAGACCGGTGACATAGCCATCCGATTTGGCCACGGTGTTTTTCCATTGAGTCAGATAAGGCAGATCTTCCAGCAGCCAGTTCATCGATACACCGCGATTGGCTTGAGCGTTTTGCAACTGGATGGTCGTGCGCCCGGTGCGATCTGCGAACGGAAAAATCTGGAACACTTCCTCGACGAAACCGGATTTTGGCGCGGCGTAGGTGTCCCATGTCTTCACCGCCTTGGCGGCATGCTCGTTGAAGGGCGCCACACGTTCGGCAGCGGCAACCAGACGCGCGCCTTTCTCCAGCAACGGCGAACCGTAGTTGGCGTGGTAAATGAGCATGAACTCCTGCGGTTCCGAGCCGCGATTGGTGAGGGTGTCGCTGATGGTGAATGTGTTTGAGCCGGGTACCGTGCTGATCTCCGTCCAGAGTTCCAGTTTCGGCCCGAAGAACACCCGCTCATCCACGCGCCCGCGCACACGGATCGTGTGCGGCGCCTGCCGATCCACGGTCACAATCACTTCGCTGGCGGGGATATTCGAAATCTTGCCGTGCAACGTGAGGTCCATCTGGCCCTTGGCACCGGTGTTGGTGATGAATTCGTCCTTGCCCGGATGCCCGGCATACTCGAGGCCGCACCGCGCCATCCATTCATTAAAGCCCTCAATCCAGCCGAGGCCACCGCGGCTCTCGAGATTGATGAATTTCGGGTGCACAACCTCCTTGATCGGCGAATCCCAACCGAGCCGTACATCGCCGAGGTTTACGTCAAGAATGCCCATGCCACGCGTGGGGATCACCCGAAAGCGCAGCTTGCCGTTGTCCACCTCGATAATCTCCACACCCTCCTGTTTGCCGCCCTGCAGGATGCGCTTGCGAATGTGCCACTTGGCCTCGCCGCGATAGCCGGGTAAATCGCTGGAGACCATCTGCCAACTGCCCACGCGATACCCCTTGGTCGCGTCCGTGAGAGTTTTCTTGAATGGGGCCGCCTGGGTTGCCATCGACAGCAGCAATGAAGCCAAGATGAATCGGGTGATTTGCATACGCCCATGACGACGCAGGGCGGACGAATCAGCAAGCAAATTACTTGCGTGGCCTATTCATACCGCAAGGCTTCGGCAGGATCTAACTGCGCCGCACGGATCGCGGGCAGTACCCCGGCCAGAGCACCCACCAGGGCGGTCGAGAGCATCATCATTGGCAGCAACCACCACGGGGTGACAAACAAATCCGATACTCCAAGGATATGCCCCCAGTTCCCTCCCGGCAAATACGGGATGCCTTGCGAAGCATAAATGTTTCCGATGAAACATAACATCTGGCCCAGCAGATAACCGATCAACCCGCCCAAGAGACCGATGGCACCGGCTTCCGCGGCGAACATGGCCGCCACATAACTGCGTGTGGCACCAATGGCCTGCAGCACGCCGATCTCGCGTTTGCGTTCACTCACAGCCATGAACAGTGTGTTGACGATTGAGAAAAAAGCCACCACACCGGCAATCATCACGAAGACTGTGAGAATCGCCGACAATGCCCCGAACAGACCATGGATGAATCCGATCACATCCTCGAGCGTCGTGCTTTTCATGCCCAACTTTTTGATCTCTCGGCGAATCCGGGGAATCTCTTTCGGGTCCCGCACGCGCACGAGCCCCTCGATGCCGAACTTGCCATTCTCGCCTTTGGTGTACATGTCCGGATTCCGCAAAAACACTCGACCCATCTCGGCGATCAGGTCGGGCGGTAGATAAATCATGTTGGTCAACAGCCCCTTCTTGGAAATACCCACAACCTTGGCATCAAACACTTTGGCCGCGCCCGGCTTGGTGGTGAGCGCCTTGATTTTCGAGGAGTTGGCCAAGTCGCGCAACATGACGAAGGCCGAGATCATCGTCAGCTCCGGATTCTCCGGCGGATTCTGAAGGAGATAGGCAATGTCGCGCAGTTTATCCAAAAATTTGAGATCCATTTGTCCGCCACCCGCCATGGCAATGTATGCGTCTTCCTGAATCCGGATCTTGATGGTTTTCCCGATTAAATCCTGGGAGCTCTCGTAACCCAACGCCACGAGATACGCCTCGGACACGATGCATTCTTGGGCTTGATCGGATGTAAAATCCTGTCCGTAAGCGAGCATATCCGGTCCGGCCATAATCCATGGACGCACGATGGCATCAAACTGCCGGTCATCACTCTCCACCTGCATGGAGCGCGGCATCACCCAAATCTCCGGCTGCACCTCCTCCACCCCGTCAATCGCCCGGAGCTTTTCAATGCTCTCATGCGGGATATGGCGGAACTCAAAGGCGCCGGGGATTTCCTCCTTATTTTCCTCGGTCACCTGCTGCGGGGGTTCACCCAAGCCGCCGAACAAACCCTTGGCCATTTTCTCGGGAGCCCCACCTTTTTCGAGTCGCACCTTGATCATGCGCTCATCCCAAACCGCCCGAACCTGTTGATCGAGAAAGACCGACAGGCCATTGGACAGGGAAAGGATTAGCACCACAAGAAACGAACCGATGATCACACCGGTCATGGTGAGCAGTGCCCGCATCTTTTTACGGAGCAGATTGAGGAACACGTCCACCAACAGGTCCCGGATCACCGATGGTTTGAGCAGGTTCATCCGTTGGTGATTGTCTCCTGAAGTTTACCGCCGCCGAGGCGGAATTGAATTTCGGTTT
>WTHG01000334.1 GCA_011523245.1 Verrucomicrobiales bacterium
CAACAACCTTCAGGGGTGGCATTCTCCGGAGCAAGCTTGGGCCCAGACTCAGGGGCAATTGGCCTGGTACCGGGCTATGGAGGAACGGGGTGAGCTGCTCCAGATCACGGATGTCGAGGCACTGAATGCTCATGCAAAATTATGGGCGGATGATTCGCCGGACGATACGCCCATCGGATATATCCTTAGTCTTGAAGGGGGTGATTCGATTATTACCCCGGATCGTTTGGAGCGTTCTTATGCGCAGGGATTACGTGCCCTTGGGCTGGCACATTATGGTCCGGGCACCTATGCGCAAGGCACAGCTCATACGGGCGGTTTGGGCCCACGCGGCAAAGAGCTGTTGCAGGAGATGGATCGGCTCGGAATGATTCTGGATGCGACACACTTGTGTGATGACAGCTTTTGGGAGGCGATGGATGTTTTTCAGGGGCCCGTTTGGGCGAGTCACAATAACTGCCGCGCACTAGTTCCGAATGACCGGCAGTTTTCCGATGAGCAAATCCAATGCCTGATTGAGCGTGGTGCGGTGATCGGCGGCGTGCTGGATGCCTGGATGCTGGTGCCTGATTGGCAGCGTGGGCAAACAACGCCGGAGGAATCCGGCGTGAAACTCGAACATGTGCTCGATCACTTCGATCACATTTGCCAACTGGCGGGGAATGCCCGGCATATCGGTATTGGAACCGATCTAGACGGTGGCTACGGGCGGGAGCAGAGCCCGGGCGATCTCGATACCATAGCCGATTTGCAACGACTCCCAGAGATGCTGGCTAAACGGGGTTATGATGAGGCGGATGTTGCCGGCGTGATGCATAGAAACTTCCTGCGTTTTCTAAACGACGCCTGGGCCTAGGCAATTCACAGGGCGCATGCTAGGGTTGAGTATGCGTTTGCGATATTGGTTTCCCTTGTTTCTTCTCTCAATCGCGGTCCATGGGGCCGAGCGGCCGCAAAAAGAATTCCCGTTATGGCCGGATAAGGCACCGGGTCAACAAGGCGACACAGCCCGGGACATTCCGACACTGACTCCGTACTGGTCGCCAAATCCAAATGGGGCGGCAATGGTTATTTGCCCTGGAGGCGGCTACGGCGGCTTGGCCGGACATGAGGGGAAGGGATACGCCGATTGGCTGGTGAGACAGGGGGTCGATTGTTTTGTGCTCAAGTACCGATTGGGTTCAGCTGGTTATCGGCATCCGATCATGTGGCAGGATGTATCTCGGGCTATTCGTACGGTGCGTGCTAAGGCGAAAGATTGGAAGCTGGCTCCAGACCGAATAGGGGTCATGGGTTCCTCGGCAGGCGGACATCTAACGTCAACGATCGTGGCGCATTTTGATTATGGGTTGAAAGAAGGAGACGCTGTTGATCAGGTGAGCTCACGGCCGGACTTGGCTGTATTGTGTTATCCGGTCATCACCATGGGAGTGCACACGCACCAAGGGTCGAAACGAAACCTTTTGGGTGAAAAGCCTTCACCGGAATTGGTGAAGCTGTTATCCAATGAATTACAAGTCCAGAAAGATTCGCCGCCGTGTTTCATTTGGCATACTTGGGAGGATGGGCCTGTGCCCATGGAGAACAGTATGCTGTTTGCCTCAGCGCTTCGACGGCAAGGGGTGCGCGTATCGCTGCACATTTATGAGGCTGGCCGGCATGGTATTGGGCTTGGGGGAACGGATCATGAGAAACTCCATCCATGGACTGACCAGTTGTTGTTTTGGTTTAAACAACGGAAATTTATTCGGTGAACGGATTTTTGCCATCCAAATGTTTGAACTTGATGAAGGTTTTCAGTGATGATTGAAGGCCTGCTTGTACCAATGAAACCCGGTACTCCATGCCGTAGTATTGGTAGGCGCAACCGAGAAGATCACTGAAAACGTGATCATTACGATCAGCTTGGCGGAAATTGTTCTTATTGGGCGTTAAATGAGTTAACATCCTTGAATGCGCCGCGTTGGATTCATATTGATTCTCTTGGGGGGCGTTCTTCTATGGGGCTGCAAGAACGAGGCCGAGAGTCGGCCGCCGATTCCCTTAAAAGGACCAATAACATTTGATCCGGCCCATCCTCAACTCGCAAAGGTTCTGGAAAAGGTGACCGACGGTTTTGGAGCAGTAGATTATGAAGCACTTCATCGCAACCCAGAGCCCTTGGACGCTTATCTAAACCTCGCCGCCAGTGTGCCGCGTTCACAATTCGATGGCTGGACTAAACCTGAGCGCATGGCGTTTCTATTGAATGTCTACAATGCGGCTACCTTGAAATTGATGGCCGACCATTATCCCATCGCATCAATTAAAATGATCGGCGGCGTTCGGAGTGTTTGGAACCTGAAGGTTGTTCGGTTGTTTGGAGCGAAGTGTTCCTTAAACCACGTGGAGCATGAGATGATTCGTAAAATGTTCCAATCTCCCTCCGTTCATTTCGCTTTGGTTTGTGGGGCCAAATCATGCCCTGTCTTACGGAAAGAACCGTATACTGCGGCCAAATTAGAGGAGCAATTTGCTGAGCAGGCTCGGACGTTTCTGGGCGATGAAGAAAAGAACTTTGTAGACCTGATGGAAAAGGAGCTGCATCTCTCGCCCATCTTCAAATGGTACGGAGAAGATTTCGGAAAGGACGATGCAGCCATTATTCAATTTGTGGCCGATTTTTTCCCGCCCGAAACTGCCGAAGCCTTACGGGGGGGAGGGTTTAAGGTTCGCTACACCAAATACGACTGGAGCGCGAATAAGAAGAATTGACTTGCTCCAAGATGATGGAGCCGATACATCTCCCGTTCCGGCTGCGCCCTTAGCTCAATTGGATAGAGCGTCTGACTACGGATCAGAAGGTTAGGGGTTCGACTCCCTTAGGGCGTGCCACTTCTTACCCCTGTTTTTCCAGTGCCTCCACCGATTCTCGGAATATTTTTCCGACGCGTTGTTTCGCCATGTAGACTTGGGCGGCATTGACGCCCAGAGTTCGGCAGGTTTCGCGCACGGTCCATTCGTCTATGTAATGGCATTTGAAGATTTGGAATTGCTTGGGACTCGAGAGTTTCTTGGTGCGGCTTAGGGCGGCTTGGATGAGATTGCGGTTCCATTCTTCATCCCAGATCTTCTCAATTTCCGGGCCTTCCGGATCTTCCAGATTTTGCAATTCACCCGCGGCTTCCTCAAGTGGATGATTGAGGGCGGGGCGGCGTTGTTGTTTTTTGAAAAAATCATTGAGCCGGGAGCGGGTAACTGTCCGCAGCCAGCCTTTGAAGGTGCCTCGTTTCCGGTTATATTCAAAACGATCGAGACTTTTGTGTATTTTGAGAATGGTTTCTTGAACAATATCTTGGGCATCCGCCTCGGATAAGCCGGCACGCCGGGCGACATTATAGATGAGCTCCCAGTATGTATGGAAAAACTCCTCCCAACTTTCGCCGTTGATGGTGGCTTTAAGGCGTTGGATGAGGCTGCTACGGGTCTCGAGTAGAGGGGCCTCCGGTTTCATGGGCTTGGATTGCATCATAAGAGGGCCTAACGGGCAATGATGAAGGGCGAGGCAGGGTTAGCGCCCGCCCGGCGTGCCAGGGGAAGGCACGCCAGGTCGGGGCTCGCTCAGGGTGAGGGGACGCCCGTCCGGTTGCCCGGACGGGCGAGGGAACCCCGGCTGCGGGTAGAGGCATGAGGAATGCGGAGGCATGCAGTCTTTGTTTAACCCAACCATGACTGCGAGATTCCTCATGCGAATGTAGCCTTCCTGGTAAATTGATGAACGGTCAGCGCCACGGAAACATTTGCTGCTTGGGTGCGCACGGCCATGGCTCGGAGGGCGGATCGGCGTCCTTGTTTAGCCGGCCGTGGATATGTTGAAACCAGAGTTGGCCGATTGCGCGGTTGCGGTTGCGGGACACTCGGCGCGCCAGTTCGATTCGATTGTCCAGTTTGAGTTTCAGTGTGCTTTGGATCATTAGATACCCCCATGTCATTAATAGGTACCGCCGGTGTGGAGTCATTCTAACAACTATTCTCAATTTATTTTGTTTAACCAACGGCGGAGTGAATAACCTTCCCTTTGTGAACAACCTCCGATAACTTATTGTTTGAACAAGGAGGTGAGGCACAATCCGCATCAGCGGTTCTGTGAATCACGTGTGAATACACCAGTTGAGGCAAGGCCAGGTTATGGGTAAATCATTTCACATCCCGGATTATGAGCTGGTGATCGAGATCGCCCGTGGCAGCTATGGGCAGGTCTGGCTCGCCCGAAGCGTGCTTGGCACCTGGCGGGCAGTGAAAATTGTGCAGCGGTCACTCTTCGATGATCCGCGGCCCTACCAACGCGAGCTGAATGGCATCCGTCATTACGAGGCAATTTCCCGCGGGCACGAAGGACTGATCGATGTGCTGCATGTCGGCCGGAATGACGAGGAGAATTACTTTTATTATGTGATGGAGTTGGCCGATGACCAAGTGGTAGGGCAATCGGTGCGGTCGGCAGATTACAGTGCGCGGACGTTGCAATCGGATCTCAATGCCCGTGAATCCTTGCCCGCCGATGAGTGTGCCTACCTCGGAGGGGAATTGGCCGATGCTTTGCACTATTTGCATGCGCACGGTTTGGTGCATCGAGACATCAAACCCTCGAATATCGTTTATGTAAACGGCCGCCCCAAGCTGGCGGATGTTGGATTGGTGGCCGGTTCTGGTGTGGCGTCGGGTGAGGTCGGGACGTTGGGGTTTTTACCAGCCGAAGGTGCTGGCGATTGGCGCGGGGATTTATATGCGCTGGGCAAAGTGTTGTATGAGGCCAGCACGGGTATGGATCGCAATGCCTTTCCTGATCTGCCTTCGGCCGCGCGCGGACTGTCTGCCCGTGATCCATTGATGCAACTGAATCGTTTGTTGCTGCGGGCTTGTTCGGTCGATGAACGTGAGTCGTTTCCCGATGCAGCTTCGCTGGCGGCGGCTCTGCGTCAGCTGAATGCTCCTTCATTTTTTGCGGGACCTTATACATGGCGCGAAAAACGGTTGCTGGCACTGGCCGCGGCTTTGGCGTTTTTATTATTAGCTTCTGATGCATTGTTGCTGTATCTCGGTTGGGGGCGTCACCAGGCCGAGCCGGTGGCGAAGGAGGAGGTTGTGCCGGTAAGTGACAATCCGGTTCGAGGCAAGTTCGAATCGGAATCCGGCCAGTAGGTTTCAGTTGTTCTCCGCAAACGGTGCCCCTATGGTCGCGGCGATGGTTTCTGTGGAAATGGATTCGGTGTTGTTGCGCCTTCGCAAAGGTGATCATGTGGGGGTGTTGAAGCGGACGTTGAAAGGCGGCACGGAATTGGTCCATGGCAGTGAGTCGTTAACCACGGTAGGCACGATTCCGGC
>WTHG01000530.1 GCA_011523245.1 Verrucomicrobiales bacterium
CCGGCATCATCACCGAGCTGGCCGTGGGCGTCGGCGCCAAGGTGGCCAAGGGCGACAAGCTCATCACCATGGAAGCCATGAAGATGCAAACCACCGTTTACGCCGCCGCCGATGGCGTGGTGGACAAAGTGAACGTGGCCATTGGTGATTCCGTCGAGAGCAAAGACCTCATCATGGAACTACGCGAAGCGTAGGTTAGCGCGTTCGAAATTCCAGATAACGCGGACCGGCGAACGCCGGAGCTTGGGGCTGCTCGAGATTCACCTCAAAGAGCCGGAGCAAATTGTTGCCGGCCAAATCTTCCAGTTCCCAGCCGATCCGCACCCGATGTATGCCCGCTGACCAAGGGCGATCCGGAACAAATCGCCATTGCGTTTCATGCCGTGTTACTTTCAACGTTCCACGCACTCCTTCATCGCGCGCATCCAGCACGGTTAGCATGGTGTGCAATAACGCCCAATCCAAGGGCGCTTCGAATGTGAGGATCAGGGGCCTGCGGGATCCGGCTTGTGGCGCGGACACAGTCCAATGCCGAGGCTCTGGTTGTGTGTGGTCGACCGGCTCGGCGGTGAACACCTTACGCTCGGCTTGGGCGAGGGCCATGCCGGCCTCCGATTCCCAGTCCGGCGCAATCTCCAGCGCATAACGTTGGCGTGGCTCCAGCACAGGGCCGAGATCCACATTGAGATTGACGCCGGTCTTTTGTCGGCCGGGATGGAGCCAGAGCGTGAGGCGTTTGCCATCTTCGCTCCACAACTCCGTTTCGCGAAAAGGCTCTTCAATCGGTTTGCCAGTGGCCAGATCGATCAGCCGAAAGTGCCGGAAGATATTGCCTTGCGCCATTCGTTCGCTGAAGTGCAGGTAAAACTTCAGGTGATTCGCCGGCACGGTATCTCCACTGGGAAACACCTCCAACAACTCGGGTGCCTTCGCCTCAATGGGAAAGGTATGCACGGCCGCCGATTGTCTTCCATCGGCCCCGATAAACACCGCCTCATACGTCTGTCCGGCGAGAAAAGGGAATTGCGGCGTGAAGGTCAGTCCGGCATGGGTTTTCTGAATCTGCCCGAGCAAGGGGTCGCCCTGAAGAGGGCGCACGATCAAAGTGCCGTTGTTTGAGGGAACGTGAACGTTATCCGTCGAAAATTTAGGCCCAATTCCAGGGGCATGGCATCCGTTAAGGAAAAACAGAGTGCCGCATAGGAGGGCTTTAAAGCTACCATTGAGTCGGCTCACTTGGCCAGTGAACGCAGTGAGAGAGATTATTCCAAGGTTATTCACGTAACCGGATTCTGCAAAATGCGTCTAATTGGCGAGTGAGTTAAGCGCTGGATCGGCCTTAGATTTGCCGATATTGGCGTGATGTTTGAGGATAACTGGACACGTTTTGAGCTTGCTGGCCCCGGTGTAAATGTTAGTTTTTCACCACGCCTCAATAATTTGAGGCGGTTTTCCATGGGGGGAAACGCGAGGGGGCCCGGCAACGGGTAGGGCGTTTGGATGGCTTACGCTTCGTTTAAACAATTCTGCATTGCTGCGCACTTGGCGCGTGAAGACGATTGGGATGCCTTGATGGCAGACTGGCGTCGAGAACGGGCCGAGGATGGGCTGGCGGATGCTTTCCCTGTTTACCTGTGCCGCCGCAATAACATCAGCGAGACAGATTACCTCAAACGCGTGGGGGAAGCCTTTGATTGGCGCAGTATTGATCTGGCGGAAGTGAAGCCTTCGGTGGAGGCGCGCCGGAAAATTTCATCCAAAGTGGCTAGTCAATATTCCGTGCTGCCCGTCACGGTGGAAGAAGGCGTGTTGGTTGTGGTAGTGAGTGATCCGTTCAATACCGATCTGCTCAATGCTGTACGCTTTGCGGCGCAGGGGCCAGTGCGTTTCGTGCTGGCTCCGGCTGAGGATATCTCCAAGGCGTACGAGAAATATTACGGCGTCGGCGCGGAGACGATTGATGAGCTGGCACAGGATGAAGTGGATGACGATGAAGATCTGGAGCTGATGTTTTCCGACGACAAGGAAATTGCCGAAGGCGATCAGGAGGCTAGTATCATCAAATTCGTCAATCAGGTCATCTGGCAAGCTTATCGCAGCCGCGCAACGGACATCCATTTTGAGCCGCATGAAGATGAGCTGCAGATTCGCCATCGCATTGACGGCATCCTGCACCAGATGTCTTTGCCGCCGGCGCTCAAGAAGCTGCAGGCTGCTCTCATTTCCCGTATCAAGGTGATGAGTGGCATGAACATTGCCGAGAAACGGCTCCCGCAGGATGGCCGCATCAATGTCCGCATCAAAGGGGAGGAGATTGATATTCGTGTGTCCACCGTGCCAACGGTGTATGGCGAGAGTGTTTCGCTGCGTTTGCTGACGCGGGGTAGTGTGCTCAAGGGTATGGATACGCTGGGTATGAGTCGTGAAATCGAGGCACCCATCCGAGAGATCATTCATCAACCGCACGGCATCGTGTTGGTTACCGGCCCGACGGGTTCCGGGAAATCTACTTCGCTCTATTCATTTTTGAACACCATCAACTCCACCGATAAACGGATCATGACGGTGGAGGATCCGGTAGAGTACGAGATGAAAGGCGTGAATCAGGTGTCGGTGAAAAACGACATTGGTCGCTCGTTTGCCCATGTGCTGCGCCATTTTCTGCGGCAGGATCCGGATGTGATTATGGTGGGTGAGATTCGGGATGGCGAGACGGCTGAGATCGCCATTCAGGCGGCGAATACGGGTCACCTTGTATTTAGTACGCTGCACACCAACGATGCTCCGAGCGCGTTCACGCGCCTGATTGACATGGGCATGGAACCGTTCCTTGTGGCTGATGCGATTGAGGCAGTGATGGCCCAGCGGCTGGTGCGCACCATATGTCCCGAATGTAAAACCGAGCAAACGGTCAGTAAGGAATATTTATTGAGCGTGGAATTCCCGCCGGCCCACGCGGCGGGTGCGAAATTCTGGCAGGGCGCCGGTTGTGATGCTTGCGGCGGGCGCGGCTATCAAGGGCGGTCGGGGATTTATGAATTATTGCGCAACAGCGAAGCGCTGCAACAACAGGTGATCAATCGTGCTCCGGCCTCAGTGATCGGGCAATTGGCCCGGAGTGAAGGAATGAAAACTCTGCGCGAGTACGGCTGGGGACGCGCCATGGCGGGCGTGACCACGATCGAGGAAGTTCTGCGCGTGACTCAAATATCCGAGGCACTGGCCGAACAGCCCGTGGAAAATTTCTGATGGCAACGGAACCGACATCTAAGCCTTCCAAGGCACCGGAGCTGCCGGATGCCTGCAATGTAATCGATTGTTCCTCAGGAAGGCAGCAGTTCTGGAGATTTGCCAAGGGCAAGCGTCGCATGAAGCTGGTGGACGTGCGCGACACATTGAAGGATGAACCCGTGCCGGCCAAACATCTTGACCGGGACACCAGCCAAATGTGGCGGCCGCATTGCCAGAACGACGCTTGGTTGCCGGCCGAGCAGATCTTCTTCCGTGTGTTGCAATTGCCCGTTTGCAGCGAAGCCGAGCTGCCGGGCATGGTAGAGCTGCAACTCGATAAAATTTCCCCCCTGCCACTGTCGCAGGCGGTGTGGACCTTTGAGCGGGTGCCTGAGCATCGTACGGATCGGTCACAGCAAACGGTGGTGATAATGGTGGCTGAACGTTCCGTTGTGGAGGGGTACGCCGGTGAACTGGAACAGGTAGGGTACCGGCCTGATCGCTTGGAACCGGCCGTGTTGCACCAGGTCATGGCCACGCCACAGGGTGGCGCGTTGCCGGATGGTGCCTGGATTTATCCGCACTTTCTGGATCCACAGGTGAATTGCACCGTGGCGTGGTGGGATGAAGGGGTGCTGCAAAATATCACCCAACTGAGCCTCTCGTCGCGCGAGCATTTGAACGAACTCACCAGTCATCTCACCGCTACTACTTGGGCGGGCGAACTGGAAGGCTGGCTGACGGGCGAAACCGATTGGCATTTGGTGGCTTCCAATGAGGATGCCGAGGAATGGCTTGGTGTGTTGAATGACTGGGCCGGCAAAGGGGTGCAGGTGGAGGAGCCGCCGGATCCCAATGCGTTGGCGGCGGCCGCTGCGGCCCGAGCTGAGCGGCCGCTCACTCAGGGTAACCTACTGCCAATCGATCGTCAGGCGCGGTATCACCGGGATGATGTGGATCGTGTGTGGGGCAATGTCCTGATCTGGACCGTTATGCTCTACGTCGTGTTTCTCTCCGTTTATTTCGTGATGAAAACACGTGTGGCAGGCGAGGAGCAGGCGGCATTTAAGGAGAATCAGAAGGCGATCAAGCTTAAGAAAGAATTGAAGGAATTGGGTGTTCAACGACGGTTACTGGAGGAACAGCGCGAGCTGCGCTGGACCGCGCTGAATGTGTTCAAGGCAGTGGCCGAACATATTCCTGGGGAGGTCACGCTGGATTCACTCGTCTTCTCAGAGAGCCGCAACAATCAGGGAAACAACATTACACTGCGAGGGCGTGTATCGCAGGAAGATAGCCAGAAACTGCAGGATTACTCAGAGGCTCTGGCGAAGGTTGCCGTGGATGAGCAGGGTGGCCAACCTCTGTTTTCTCAGGTGCAGCCACCCAATATGGATGCTCGCGCCGGCGGTTATCTGGATTGGTACATCATTTGCCTGTTACGTAGGGAGGAGGCCGGGAAATGATCGAGACACTGAACCGCATGGGAATTCGCCCGCAGGAACGCCGCTCTGTCATTCTGTTGCTTCTGGCATTCCTTATCATTGGCAATATTGCCTGGCTAATGATGGAGCCAAAATTGCTGCAGTTGCAAACTTCGCGCGACCAGTACCGCGAGGAAAATAAAGCGGCAGCAAACTTGGTGGAGTTGCGGGACGCACTGAAGATGGAGGTGGAAACACTCTCGGCTGAATCCGGAATGGTGAGTGACGGAAGGCAGGCTCAGAAATTGATGGAAGATATCGAAAGCAAAGCGCGCCGCAGTGGCCTGAACTTCACTCGCAGCCGGGGGGGGCAGGGTTCTTCCCGGGGTAATCAGGATTTTGAGGAAACCAAACGAATCGTCTCCTTCCAATCCAGCCTGGTGGATCTCGTCGAATTTCTGAAGAACGTGTCTGAAGGCCAAAACATGATTCGGGTCAGCAACATGACGGTGCAACCCACGGTCGACCGGCAACAGCTTAAGGTCGATCTCACTTTTGTCGCGAGCTATCCGAAGCCCGCCGCCGACAAATCCAAGAAAGGAAAGAAATGATGAATAAGATTACTGCCCTAATGGCACTCATGGGAGGTGCGCTGTTGGCTCA
>WTHG01000406.1 GCA_011523245.1 Verrucomicrobiales bacterium
CGCCGTTCAATGGCGCGCACGATCAGGTCAATATTGCGGGCGTGCCGATAGTAACCGCCCATGAACCCCTCCCACCGCTTAGCCGGGAAACGGTTGGTGTAGCCCAGCTGCCAGGCGATCTTCGGCTGAACGGCCTTGGTCAGCGCATCCACCGGTCGTTCAAGCTGATAATGCAGCTCGTTGCGGGCCCGCAACAGGAACGAGTAGGCCGCCTCCAACTTCTCCGCGTCGGCCTTGCTGATTTGCTGTTCGATCTCCAGATCCTCAACCAGCCGTAGGCCGCATTTGAAGTGCATCATCCAGCGGAGATTCTGATAATCACGCAGACCGCCACAGCCGTTTTTGATGTTCGGCTCCTGCATGGTCACCGCGCCGCCGTATTTGTGGCGGCGCGCCGATTGATCCTCGATGCGCTGGGCAATGTATTTGTCGACGTACGGCTTCACGCATTTGTCGTTCACCTGCTGTTCCATCCGGCCAAACAATTCCTCCTCGCCGGCCACCAACCGGGACTCGATTAGGGCCGTTTTGGACTGCATATCCTTGTTGGCCTCCTCCACACAATCCTGTACGCGCCGCACAGAGTGTCCGATCTTCAGACCCAAATCCCATAACATATAGAGCACGGTATCGGTGACGCTCTGCAGATATTCGTGCGGCTTGGCCCCATTCCATAATCGGTCATCACAAAGGAACTGTATGTCGATGTCGCTCTGCGGATTCAGTTCCTTCCGGCCATAACCGCCAATAGCGATTACTGCCATGGCCGGCCGCTTTTTCAAATCCCCCAATGGCGCCAGTTCCACCGCCGTGGTGAATAATTGGGCGATGATGGCATCCATCACCGCCGCCCGCGCCCGACACACCTCACGGCCCAGGCCGCCGCTCCGATGGAGTTTTTTCAAGCGGGAAGATTCGTCCTTGAGAAACCGTTTGAAGCGCGGCAATTCCGTGGACGGCACAGTCCCTTCGGGCAAAGCCAACTGCTCTGCCGCCCGCGCCTGTACTGCCTCTGCCAACGATGCCACCGCGCGTGGGTACCGCAAATTGTTCCGTATCAAAAGCCAAATAAGCCGGACTTGCCTCTGCTCCGCCCCCCGCCTACCGTTCGGACGTGCATCCGGTAGCGTTTGATCTAAGCGGCGTCACAGTCCATTGGTACGGTATTCTACTAGCCACCGGTTTCATGGTCGGCCTCTGGACGGCCGGTCGGCGCGGTATGCGAATCGGGCTGAACGCCGAGGATATCTCGAACCTCATGCTCTGGATGTTCATCGGGGGCATCGGCGGCGCCAAGGCGTTATACGTCATTAATCACTGGGGCGATGACTCCTTCAAAAACCTGTTTATGCAACGCT
The DNA here is from genome assembly GCA_011523245.1 of Verrucomicrobiales bacterium. Classification (GTDB taxonomy): domain Bacteria; phylum Verrucomicrobiota; class Verrucomicrobiia; order Limisphaerales; family UBA1100; genus UBA1100. The sequence continues at coordinate 1,359 of WTHG01000406.1, forward strand.
CCGGCATGGTGTTTCATGGGGCACTTTTCGGCACGACGTTGGCCGTTTGGTTGTTTACGCGGAAAACGAAAATGCCACTCTGGGCGACCTTTGATACGCTGGCGCCCAGTTTCGCACTCGGCCATGCTTTCGGGCGCATTGGCTGTTTTATGACCGGCTGTTGCTACGGCAAGCCCTGCGACCTCCCGTGGGCTGTGCAATTTCCAGAAACCCACAGCACGCACCCCGTGCATGTGCATCCCACGCAAATTTACGAAAGCGTGCTGAACCTTGCCCTGTACGCCAGCTTGGCGTGGTTATTTCGCAATCGCCAATTCAATGGACAGGTGTTTGCCGCGTATCTCATGGCTTACGCCGTGTTGCGTTTTGCCATGGAATTCTTCCGGGCCGACGGCCGAGGCAGCTTGTGGTTTGGCTCTCTGACCTCTGGACAAGGCATCAGCATCGTCCTGCTGATTGCCGGCGGCGTAATGTGGTATCTGCTGTCCACACGCGAAAAGATCGAGCCGGAATCTTCCGAGGAGCAATGAGCCGGCGAGAGACACTGCGGGTGGAGATTTCCCAGCCCCAAGCGCGGCTGGACAAGTTTCTGCAAAAAAAATTCCCCAACACCTCCCGCGGTGCCTTTCAACGATTTATTCAGGATGGCGACGTGCGCGTGGATGGTAAAATGGTTAAGACCACGCATCACCCGCGCGCCGGTGAAGAGATCATCATCACTTGGCCCGAGCCCGAGCCGGCCGAGGCGCAGCCGGAAAACATTCCGCTCGATGTGCTGTACGAGGATGATCGGTTGCTGGTAATCAACAAACCCGCGGGGATCGTGGTGCATCCGGCCGCCGGTCACACACGCGGCACACTGGTGAACGCCCTGCTCCATCACTGCGCCGGCCAACTCAGTGGTGTCGGCGGCGTGGCACGGCCGGGCATTGTGCATCGCTTAGACAAGGATACCAGCGGATGTCTGGTGGTGGCCAAAAACGATGCGGCCCATCACGCCTTGTCCGCCCAGTTTGCCGATCGCAAAACCACCAAAATTTATCAGGCACTCGTCTGTGGCCAGCCGGCCAAGGAACGTCTCACAGTCAAGGTTCCCATTGCCCGGCATCCAGTCCACCGTAAAAAAATGGCGATTGTGGAACGCGGTCGCGATTCACACACGGATTTCCGTGTGCTGGAAGTGTTGCGTGACTCGGCACTGGTAGAGGCCACACTACACACCGGCCGGACACACCAGATTCGCGTGCACCTGCAGCATTTGGGTTGTCCATTGGTGGGCGACCCGGTCTATGGAGGCCGCCCGGCCCGGCAAATTGCCCAATCCACCGGCTACGAAGCCCCGCGCCAAATGCTCCACGCTGCCGCCCTCGGGTTCACCCACCCGCTTTCCGGCAAGAAAATCGAGGTGAATGCGCCGCTGCCGACTGATTTTGCGGATGCGCTAAACTTTCTAAAGACCCGATAAAAAGGCAGAAATCGGCCGTTTTTCTGCTTCCACCGGCCCAACCCCTGCGCTATTCTCCGCGGCCCGTTTTATGGCGAAACTCACCGTTAACGATTTGGATTTGCAAGGTAAACGCGTATTAACGCGCGTGGACTACAACGTGCCGATGGCCGAACAGAACGGCGCGATGGTGATTAACGACGACACCCGAATTCGCGCCACCCTGCCCACACTCAAGGCCATGATCGACAAGGGCGCCAAGGTGATCCTCACTGCCCACCTCGGTCGCCCCAAGGGCGAGCGCGTGCCATCCATGAGCCTGCGCCCCGTGGCTGATAAACTTGCGGAATTGATCGGCCAACCGGTCGCCTTCTGTGATCAATGTGTCGGTGATACCGTGACCGGAGCCGTGAACCAATTACAGGAAGGCGGTTTACTCCTGCTGGAAAACGTCCGTTACCACGCTGAAGAGGAAGCCAACGATCCGGCGTTTGCTGAGCAACTCGCCGCCAACGCGGATGTGTACGTGAACGACGCCTTCGGAGCCGCTCATCGCGCGCACGCCTCCACCGCCGGCGTAGCCAATGTAATCGCCGCCCGCGGCGGCCAATGCGCAGGTGGCCTGTTGATGGAGCGCGAATTGCAATTTCTGGGGGCCGAACTGGATTCCCCGATCGCCCCGTTTGTGGTGATCCTCGGCGGCGCGAAGGTGTCCGATAAGATCAAGGTGATCGATCGCCTGCTGGAAAAGGCCGATACCATACTGATCGGCGGCGCCATGGCGTACACGTTCAAGCTAGCCCAGGGGCTCTCCGTCGGCAAATCGCTGGTGGAACGCGACAAAGTCGACGTCGCTCAGGCCGCCCTCGACAAGGCCGCCGAACGCAACGTGCAATTCCTCATTCCCACCGACAACATCGTGGCTGAGCCCACCGAGATTGACGGCAAATTTGCCTTTGGCGATCATCGTGTGAATGATGATAAAAATATCCCCGACGACGTGGAGGGCGTGGACATCGGCCCCAAATCCGCCGACACCTTCAGCGAGGTGATCAAGGGCGCGAAGACGATTTTATGGAACGGCCCCATGGGCATCTTTGAGGACGACCGCTTTGCCGGCGGCACCTTCGCCGTGGCCCGCGCGGTTTGCGAGGCCACAGCATCCGGTGCCAAAAGCATCATCGGCGGCGGCGACAGCGTGAAGGCCCTGAACAAGGCCGGTCTCGGAGATCAAGTCACCTTCATGAGCACCGGCGGCGGGGCGAGTCTGGAATTTCTTGAAGGCAAGGAACTCCCCGGCGTATCCGCGCTGTCCGACAAATAATTTTTCGCATGAACAAAGAACGCAAACTGATCATCGCCGGCAACTGGAAGATGAACAAAACCGTGGCTGAAGCCACGGACCTAGTAGAGGCCCTCGATCGTGACCTCGGCACGCAGACCGATGTGGACGTGGTGGTATGCCCTCCGTACACCGCGCTGGACGCCGTGTCCACCAAGCTCAAGAACAGCCTCATCAAAGTGGGTGCCCAGAACATGAGCGAGAACGATTACGGCGCGTTCACTGGCGAAGTCAATGCCGGCATGCTGCGCGATCTGCGCGTGCATTACGTGATCCTCGGCCACTCCGAACGCCGCGAGTACCAGAAGGAAAGCGACGCCCTGATCAACGCCAAGACCAAGGCCGCCCTAGCCGCTGGCCTCAAGCCAATTGTCTGCGTGGGCGAAACCCTCGCCCAACGCGAGGCCAACGAAACTGAATCGGTGGTCGGCCAACAAATTGCCGGCAGCCTAGCCGATTTGAATGCCGAAGAATTAAAGGACACCGTAATCGCCTACGAACCGGTCTGGGCCATCGGCACTGGCAAGACTGCCACCTCCCAGCAGGCGCAGGACGTGCACGCCTTCATCCGCGGCGAGATCAACAAGAGTCACGGTGAAGAAGTCGCCAAGGCCGTCCGCATTCAGTACGGCGGCAGCGTCAAACCCGCCAATGCCGAGGAATTGCTCGGCCAACCGGACGTGGACGGAGCCCTTGTTGGCGGTGCCAGCCTTGAAGCCCGCAGCTTTTCTGATATCATCAACAACACGCGTAACTAGGAAAAAATCATGGATATCCTGAGTAAATTTCTCACTGTCGTTCTCTTTCTCAACTGCCTGTTCCTCATCCTGCTGGTGTTGGTGCAGCTCCCCAAGAAAGAGGCCGGACTCGGCACCGCCTTTGGCGGTGGTACCACCGACGCCCTCTTTGGTGCCGGTGCCGGCACCGCTCTATCCAAGCTGACCAAATGGAACGCTATTTTGTTCCTCGTGCTCTGCCTATTCCTGTCCCTCCCTTTCATGCGCCCGGATGATCTCAGCGATCAACTTGGCCAGGGAGGTGCGCCGACTACCAATACCAATGCCGCCCCAAGCCAACCGGTACCCTCCCCGATTAAAGCGACTCCGTCGCCAAGCCCCTCCGCACCTGTCACACCCACCGAGGAGCCTTCCGACACGACCACCAATACCC
>WTHG01000486.1 GCA_011523245.1 Verrucomicrobiales bacterium
GGATTTTCCCTACTGAACGTGGATGACTTTTTTTGTTTCAGCAAGGGCAATTCCATCCCACAATAAACTCTCTGTCTACTTTATCAACTGTAACTTCACTGCATCCACCTTACCTCCGAATTTCGTGTCCGCCGAATAGCGACCCACAGCACCATTGCGGTCCTCTCCGACTTCCAAACCATCAAGCGGCATGTCGCTCAATGCCCCAAGAGTCTTACCTCGAGCCACCACTGTGCCATCAATTTTCAGGGTCACACTGCCATCCTTAGACAGTTCTGCAAACACCACTACGGAGTCCTTTGGAAAAGGTTTTTCGTCTGCAACCATAGTCAATTTTCCGCCGTGACGAGTGACGAAGCGAAGGGTACCTCCCCATATATGGAGCGCCCAGCCATGGTTAGTGCCGCCTTGGGCGATAATGACGCCGTCCTTGCCCCCGGATTCTACGCGAGCCTCCACGGTAAAAGCCTTACCGCGGACCATCGGGGCGCTCTCCTGCGGCAGGTGGTCGCCCTGCCTGAGGGCGAATTTTTGTTTCTTGGAAAAACTTGCGTTACGATTACCACCCCACGGCCACGGCTTGGCGAGGGCTTTTTCAGCCCAGACCTCCCAACGCTTGATCATGCCGGCCAAGCGTTCAGGTTCGGCTTCGGCTAGATTATTCAATTCCGTGCGGTCGGCATCGATATCGTACAGCTCCCACGGGCCATTGGCGCCCTTAGCGACGAGCTTCCATTTGCCCTCGCGCATAGCGCGGTTACCTTCGTGTTCCCAAAAGATCGGCGCCTCGCGGCCGATGTCGTTGCCGTTAAACGCGGGCGCGAGTGATGTGCCCTGCAACGGCACGATGGCGGTGTCGCCCACCTTGGCCGGATACTTGGCGCCGCCGAGTTCCACGCAGGTGGCCATGAGATCGATCAAGTGTCCCGGCTGACTTTCGAGTTTGCCGTGGCGCTTGGCGTCGATGCCCTTGGGCCAATGGGCGATGAGCGGCGAGCTGATGCCGCCTTCGTGCACCCAGTGTTTGTACTCGCGAAACGGCGTGTTGCTGGCGTTGGCCCACGCGAGACCGTAACCGTGATAGGTATCGGCGCCGCCGGTCATCACCTCCGTGCCCTGCTTCACCACGCGGCCATCGCGTGTCCGGCGCGGGATCATGTCGAACTGCAGATCGCCCTTGCCCATCGGCTTAAGCTGCTCGGGATCCTTGTCGCGATACTGGATGCCGTTGCGTCGGCCCATGCCTTCGGCGCAGCCGCCGTTATCGGCGAGGAAGAGAATCAACGTGTTATCGTACTGGCCGGTGGCCTTGAGAGCATCGACCACGCGGCCCATGCCGGCGTCCATGTTGGTGACCATCGCCGCGTAGGTTTCCATCAGGCGCAATTCCCATTCCTTGTTCTTGGCGTCCGCCCATGAAGTGGCCTTGCCATCGCGCGGGGAGTTTTTCCATTTGGGGTCGATGAGCCCCATCTTCAACTGGCGCGCATAACGCTCCTTGCGCATGGCGTCCCAGCCCTTGTCGTAAAAGCCCTTGTAGGCGGCGATTTCCTTTTCGGTGGCGTGCATCGGCCAATGCGGCGCGGTGTAAGCCACGTAGATAAAGAAGGGGTCGTCGCTTTTGTGTTCCTTGATGTATCGCACGGCATGGTCGCTGATGGCGTCGGTGTAATAATATTCGTCGGTCTCGTAGCCCTTGTCAGTCAGTGGCGACACCTGCGTGTTTTCGCGCGTGAGTGAGTTGGGATCAAAGAAACTGCCCGCACCGTGGATCGTGCCGTAAAAGCGATCGAACCCGCGTTGGCGCGGCCAGTTGTATTTCGGCCCTTCCGGTTTCACGTGCGGCGTCACGTGCCATTTGCCGGACATGTAGGTGGCGTATCCGGCCGTCTTGAGCACCTCGGCGATGGTGCGGACATTTTGCCCGAGGTCGCCTTTATACCCCGGCAGACGTTGGTTGCTCATCATCCATCCGATGCCTGCCTGATGCGCGTACACGCCGGTGAGCAGCGTGGCCCGCGTGGGGCAGCAGCGGCCGGTGTTATAAAACTGCGTGAAGCGCACGCCCTTGTCCGCCAAGGCATCCAACCGCGGCGTATGAATCTCGCCGCCGTAACAACCGATATCGCTCCAACCCATGTCATCGGCCATGGCGATAATGATGTTGGGGCGGGGCGCCTTGGCAGCTTGCGCCCAGTTCATGGCCAAACAAAGGCCGACGAGGAGATGAAAGATCCGGTTCACCTCGGCACTCTGCCCAAGGCGTAGCCGGGTTTCAAGCTGCATTGGTCTGGTCAAATGCAACGCCGTGGAGTAGGTTTCCCCCGAACCATGAAGGTGCGCATCGAATATTGCGCGGCTTGAAACTATGAGCCGCAGGCCGTCAGTTTGGCGGATCGGTTATTGAAGCTGAAGCAACGCATCTCGTCTTTGGAACTGGTACCCGGTTCCGGCGGGGTGTTTGAAGTCACAGCAAATGACAAGCTGGTGCATTCCAAACGGGCTACGGGGGAATTCCCCGAGCCCGATGCCGTCCTGCAGGCTCTCCGGAGTCTGTAGTGGACCTCGTGTTGTCTTCCCCGCCACGCGTGCGTGGCAAACCAACCGGAGAGTTGAGGGTGCCTGGTGGCCCCCGCGGTCTTCAAAACCGTTGTCGGTCCGTGACCGGGCCGAGGTAGGTTCGATTCCTACCCTCTCCGCCAATTTCATTTTTCAAAATGTCTGATCCCATCGGCATGAGTGATCCCATCCGCCTCACGCAATACAGCCATGGCGCCGGTTGCGGCTGCAAAATTTCGCCCGCCGTGCTGGAGGAAATCCTCAGCCTCGCCGGCAAGGCCGCGCCGCACGCGCAGCTGCTGGTCGGCAACGATTCCAAGGACGACGCCGCCGTGTACGACCTCGGCAACGGTCAGGCCGTCATCAGCACCACGGATTTTTTCATGCCCATCGTCGATGACCCATTCGACTTCGGGCAGATTGCTTCCGTCAATGCCATCAGTGACATTTACGCCATGGGCGGCACACCACTCATGGCGATCGCTATTCTCGGTTGGCCATTGGAGAAACTTCCCCCCGCCGTAGCCGCACGCGTCATTGAAGGCAGCCGCGCCGCCTGCGAACGTGCCGGCATACCGTTGGCCGGCGGGCACAGCATCGATGCGCCGGAGCCGATCTTCGGCCTTGCGGTTACCGGGCAGGTTGCCGTCGATAATCTCAAACGCAACGACGACGCCGTGCCGGGTTGCGAACTGTTCCTCACCAAACCTCTCGGCGTCGGCCTCGTGACCACCGCCCAAAAACGCGACCTCGCCGACGAAAACGATGTCCAACGCGCCATCGCCCAAATGACCGCGCTCAATCAAATCGGCAGCGTGCTCAGCGCCCTGCCCGGCGTGAAGGCGATGACCGATGTCACCGGCTTCGGCCTGCTTGGCCATCTCACCGAGCTATGCGAAGGCAGCGGCGTGAGCGCCACCATCGACAGCACCGCTGTGCCGCGCCTGCCCAATACCGACTACTACATCGCCGAGGATTGCACTCCGGGTGGCACCGATCGAAATTTTGAAAGCTACGGCGATCATCTCAGCCCGCTCACTGACGCCCAACGCGCCCTGCTCTGCGATCCCCAAACCAGCGGCGGTCTGCTCGTCGCCGTGGCGCCCGATGGACTCGATGCCTTTCACGAAGCCACCAGCGAACTGAATCTGAAATCGTTCGGCCAACTGACCGGACGCATCGAACCCCTCATCACCGTGAACTGATGGCCAAGCAGAAGAACAAAAAACTTCGCGCCATACCCGGCGTCGATACGCTGCTGGAGGCGATGAATGATTGCCCTCTGCCCCGCCCGCTGATCGTCGCCACCATCCGCACCGAACTCGCCGCCCTGCGCAAAGGTAGCGAAGTGCCGGATCCTGAGGCTATCACCGAGTCCATCCGGCAACGAATCGACGGTCTCGCTTTGTCCCGATTGCAACCGGTCATCAACGGCACCGGCGTGGTCGTCCATACCAATCTTGGCCGCGCCCCCATCGCTCCGCCGACCAATGCCGGCTACACAAACCTCGAAATCGACCTCGCCACCGGCCGCCGCGGCAAACGCGCTGCGTACGTCGAACAATGCCTCGCCGAACTTTGCGTCGCCGAGGCGGCCACGGTCGTAAATAATTGCGCCGCCGCGCTCGTGCTCATCCTGCGCCAGTTTACCGCCGCCAAAAAGGAGGTCATCATTTCGCGTGGCGAACTGGTCCAGATTGGCGGCGGCTTTCGCATCCCGGAAATCCTCGAGACCAGCGATGCCACCTTGCGCGAAGTCGGTACCACCAATCGCACCAGCCTTGACGATTATGCCAAGGCCATCGGCGCCGACACCGGCCTGTTGCTCAAGGTGCATCGCAGCAACTTTTTTATGGATGGCTTTGTCGCCGCGCCCGACCGCCGCGAGCTGGCTACGCTCGCGCGCAAGAAGCGTGTGCCCTTCGTTGAGGATCTCGGAAGCGGCGTGCTTGTCCCGACTGAAGACTGGGCCGATGGCCATCACGAAGCCACCCCGCGCGAAGTCCTCAAGGCCGGCGCGGATCTCGTCTGCTTTAGTGGCGACAAACTCCTTGGCGGTCCGCAAACCGGCATCATCGCCGGCAAGGCCCGGCACATTGCCGCGTTGAAAAAACATCCCTTCTTCCGCGCACTGCGCTGCGACAAACTCATCCTCACCGCCCTGCAAACGGCAGCCGAGACGTATCTGCATGGCGAAGGCGACACGCTCCCGCTTAATGAAGCCCTGCAGGCGGAGCCCGCCGCGCTCAAGCGCCGCGCCAACAAACTCGCCAAGGCGCTGACCGGCTATCCCGTGGCAGTTTCTGTAAGCGAAGGCGAATCTCAAGTCGGCGGCGGCGCGTTGCCGCAATCCAATCTGCCCAGCATCACGTTGGATCTTGTGCCGAATGAAAGTTCCCTGAAAGAGTTTGCCGAGCGCCTGCGCTGCGCGGGCACGCCCGTGATCGGTGTCATCGGCGGCCAACGTTTCCGGCTCGATCTCCGCACCATTTTCCCCGGGCAGGACCAAGCCCTGCTCCATTCAATCAAAGAAACCTTATCATGAAATCAATCCTAATCGCCCTTGCGGCCCTATTCACCACCACTGGCTTTGCGGCCGAGAAAAAAATCGTGCTCGGCACTGACCGCTTTGAATTGGTGTACCAATTGACCGTACCGCAGCTCGACCGCCGAGGCACTCTGTGGGTTCCATTGGCCCGCACCGATGCGCATCAAAAATTTGAAGTGC
>WTHG01000207.1 GCA_011523245.1 Verrucomicrobiales bacterium
GTGCTGTGTCTGGACAAAAACTCGGGCAAAGTGATTTGGCGGACGCCGGTGCACACGGGCAAGTTGTTAAAGGGCGGCAACAAGCACGCCTCGCATGCTTCCTCGTCGGTGGTGTGTGATGGGGAGCAATTGTATGTCGCGTTTCCGAATGACAAAAAAGTGTTTCTCACGGCGCTGGGCATGGACGGAAAGGTGCGCTGGCAAAAGGCGGTGAGCGATTATGTGATTCACCAGGGCTACGGCACCTCACCGATGGTTTATCAAAACGTGGTGGTGGCCAAGGCGGATAGCAAACAGATCGGCGGCGCGGTGGTGGGGTTCAACAAGCAAACCGGCCGGGAGCTGTGGCGCATCCAGCGACCGAAGTATCCGAACTACACCACGCCGGTGATGGTCACGGCGCATGGCAAATTGCAGATGGTGTTTGCCGGCGCGGAGCTGATTACCAGTCTGGACCCGCTCACAGGCAAGAAGCATTGGGAGATCAAGGGTAGCACTCAGGAGTGCGTGACCACCACGGTGACCGACGGCAAGCGCGTGTTCATCAGTGGCGGCTGGCCCAAGAATCACACCATGGCCGTGGAAGCCGACGGCTTCGGTGAAGTAGCCTGGCAAAACACCGCGCGTGTGTACGTGCCTTCGATGCTCGTGAAGGACAATCATCTTTACGCCACGATGGATGCCGGCTTCGCGGTGTGCTGGGATTCCGCCACCGGCAAGGAACGCTGGAAGGAACGGCTCGGCGGCGCGTTTTTCGCCACGCCCGTCCTCGCCGGAGACCGCATTTATGCCACCAATCTCGCAGGCAAAACCTACGTGTTCAGCACCGACCCAAAAGAGTTCAAGTTGCTGGCCATCAATCAACTTGGCGAGGAAATGTACGCCTCCCCGGTTATCAGCGGCAGCCGCCTCTACCTCCGAGTCACCGCCAAACGCGGCGGCCGGCAGGAGTGGCTGTATTGCATTGGGAAAAATTAAAAATGAAAACGATCATCACTCTATTTTGTACCGCTAGCATTGTTTGGGCGGTGGAAATGGCTTCGGGGACTGTATTCAACGATGCCAACGGTAATGGCCAGCGCGACCCAGACGAGAAGGGACTCGCGGGTGTGGGCGTGTCCAATGGCCAGGCGATTGTGGAGACGGATGCGGACGGGCGCTGGCAATTGTTTGTGACTGACGACACGATTCTGTTTGTGCTCAAGCCCAGTGGCTGGATGACGCCGCTCAACTCGCACAAGCTGCCCCAGTTTTATTACATCCACAAACCGAAGGGCTCGCCGCCCTCGCGTTTTCCTGGCACCAAACCGACCGGGCCGTTGCCGAAATCGATTGATTTCCCGCTGCGCAAACAAGCCGAGCCGGACAAGTTTCGCGCGGTGTTCTTTGGTGACCCGCAGCCGACTTCGCAGACGCAGATCGATTACATCGCCAACGACGTGGTCGCCGAGCTGGTTGGCACGGACGCGAAATTTGGCGTGACGCTGGGTGATATCATGTTCGATGACCTCTCGCTCTTCGGCAGCCTCAACCGCACCGTGGCGCTGATCGGCATCCCTTGGTACAACGTCATTGGTAATCATGATTTGAATTTCGAAGCAAAGTTGGACCAGTATTCCGATGAAACTTTTGAGACCGTGTACGGACCGCCGTATTATTCGTATGACTACGGCAAAGTGCACTTCATCGTGCTGGATAACGTGGAATGGTATCACGACGAGGCCCGTAAGCGCGGCGCGTATCGCGGGGCGTTTGGCAAACGCCAGCTCGCCTTCGTGAAAGCCTCCCTCGCGCGTGTGCCGAAAGATCGGCTGGTTATGCTGATGATGCACATCCCGCTCACTGGCACGGGCGACCGGCAGGAGCTGTATCGCTTGATCGAAAAGCGCCCGTACACATTGAGCATTTCCGGTCACACGCACTGGCAGGCGCACCAGTTTATTGACCGTGGCGACGGCTGGATGGGAGCGAAACCGCATCATCACATCGTCAACGTCACTGTCAGCGGCACGTGGTGGAAAGGCGCCAAGGACGAGCGTGGCATCCCACACACCACCATGCGCGACGGCGCGCCCAACGGCTACTCGATCATCACCTTTGACGGCGCCAAGGCCACGTTTGACTTCAAAGCCTCACGCTTTCCAGCCAGCCATCAGCTGCGTATTCACGCGCCTGTGTCCCTGCCCGCAGCGGATCTCGCCAAGACCTCCGTGTTCGTGAACGTCTTTGCCGGCTCGGAGAAATCCACCGTAAAACTGCGGGTCAACAAGGGCAAGTGGACCACGCTGAAAAAGACCGTTGAACCCGATCCCTATTTCGTGGAACTGCTCGCCGCCGAAAAGAAAGCCAAGGTGTCTCCCGCACTGAGTGCCGCGCGCGATTCGTATCATCTCTGGAAAGGCCCCCTGCCTGCCAAGCTGCCCAAAGGCGCCCACCTCCTCGAGGCTGTCACGCGCGACATGTACGGTCGCGAATTCACCGCCCGCCGGATTCTGCGTGTGGAGTAATGCGCGCGCTCCAGTTCATCGCCTTCTGCTGGCTGGCCATCGCGGCCGCGGCGGCCGAGCGTCCGCTCATCCTCGCCCATTACATGCCTTGGTACGAAACCAAGGCCGTCAGCGGCCAGTGGGGTTGGCACTGGACGATGAACAAATTTCAGCCGGACAAGGTCACGAACGGCCGGCGCGAATTGGCCTCGCATTATCGCCCCTTGATCGGCGCGTACGATTCCAATGACCCGCACGCACTAGAGTGCCATGCGTTGCTCATGAAATTTGCCGGCATTGATGGCGCGATTCTCGACTGGTACGGCATTCGCAAGCACAACGATTACGCGATGATCCATCGCAACTCGCTGCACTTCGTGAAACACCTCAAACGCGCCGGGCTGAAATTCGCCGTGTGCTACGAAGACCAGTCCATAAAGCACATGATCAACGGTAACGCCCTGCCCGCCGCGCAATCCGTGCCGCATGGGCGCGAAGTGATGCGTTGGCTGCAAACGAATTGGTTCCGGGATTCGGCCTACGTGCAAACCGGCGGCCGGCCTTTGCTGCTGGTCTTTGGTCCGCAACATTTCACCGCCGGCCAGTGGCCGCAGGTCACTGCCGGACTGCAACCGACGCCAGCCACCTTCGCCCTCCCGCATCTTACCGGTCAGATGCCTGGCGCCAACGCCTTTGGCTGGCCTCCGGTACATGGAGGCAAACGCGTGACCCCCGTGGATTGGGGGAAGTACCTCAACGACCTCGACCAACGCGCCGCCAAAGGTGAGGCAATCATCGCGCCGGTGTTCCCAAAGTTTCATGATATTTACAAGGAAGCCGGGCTGCACGACAGCTACGGTTATCTTGATGACCAAAAGGGCCAAACCTTCGAACAGACGCTGGACCGCGCGCTCCGTGGCAAGTCGCGCATCATCCAGATTGCCACGTGGAACGACTACGGCGAAGGCACGATCATCGAGCCGACCAAGGAGTTCGCCTATCGCTATCTGGAATCCCTCCAACGCCGCCGCGCCAAGATCGACCCCAACTTTCGCCACACCCCGTGGGATCTGCGTCTGCCCGTGATGCTTTACCTCCTGCGCAAACGCGACGCCACCCTTGCGCCCCGCCTCAACGCCATCGCCCAACTCCTCCACGCCAACCGCACGGCCGAAGCCAAGGTCCAGTTGACGGCGTTATGGAATGGGAAGTGAATTGATTGCAAACCTCGCCCGTTCTGGCAGACTGCGGTCACACCATGAGACGGTTCATTGCACTCCTGTTGTTTTCGCTGGCGCCGGCGTTGTTGGCGGCGGATAAACCAAACATCATTTTTATCATGGCCGACGATCTCGGCTGGACGGAACTGGGTTCCTACGGGCAAAAGAAAATCAAGACCCCGCACCTGGACCAGCTCGCGCGCGAAGGCATGCGGTTTACCGCCAACTACTCCGGCAACGCCGTGTGCGCACCATCGCGTTGTGTGTTGATGACCGGCAAACATCCCGGACACGCGTTCGTACGGAACAACAAGGAATTTAAACCGGAAGGCCAACATCCCATCCCACCGAACGAGGTGACAATGGGCGAGTTGCTACAGGCGCAGGGTTACGTGACCGGCGCGTTTGGCAAATGGGGCCTCGGCGGACCGCATTCTCACGGTGATCCCATTGAGCAGGGGTTCAACCGGTTCTATGGCTACAACTGCCAACGTCATGCGCACAGCTATTATCCGAATTATCTCTGGAGCGACCAAAAACGCGTGCCGCTCAAGAATGTTCCGCCCGTGCCCGGTCATGCCTCCTTACCGAAGGATGCCGACCCGAAGGATCCGCGCAGCTACGATGTGTTCAAGGGGCAGGATTACGCGCCCGACCGCATCAACGAGCAGGCCCTGGCGTTCATTCGTCAAAACAAGAACAAGCCGTTCTTCCTCTACTACCCTACCGTCATCCCGCATGTCGCCTTGCATGTACCCGATGAGGAACTGAAACCTTACCTCGCGCAAAAATGGAATGACCCGCCCTTTACCCGTGATCAGGGGTACGGTTACACCCCGCACTTCACCCCGCGCGCCGCGTATGCTGCGATGATCACGCGCATGGATCGTTACATCGGCAATGTCCTGAATCTCGTGAAAGATCTCGGCCTCGAGAAAAACACGATCGTCGTGTTTACTTCGGATAACGGCACTACGCACCTCAAGCTGGAGGTGGACTACGATTTCTTTGAGAGCGTAAAACCCCTGCGCGGCCTCAAGGGCTCGCTCTACGAGGGCGGTATTCGCGTGCCCCTCATCGTCAAGTGGCCCGGCAAGGTGAAGGCCGGTAGCACGAATGGATTCCGCACCGGCTTTGAGGACTGGATCCCTACCCTGCTCGACCTCATCGGTGCCGAAGGCAAAATACCTGCCGACGTGGACGGCATCAGCATCGCGCCCACGCTGCTCGGCAAACGTCAGCATGAACGCCCGTTTTTGTATCGGGAATTCACCGGGTACGGCGGTCAACAAGCCGTGTGGATGGGAGACTGGAAAGGCGTGCGCCAGCGCATGCTGCGGAAGAACAACAAGAACCCGCTCAAAATCGAGCTCTACAATCTCAAGACCGACATCGGCGAGCAAACCGATGTGGCCGCCAAGCACCCCGAAGTGGTCGCGCAGCTCCGCAAGTTAATGACGGAACAGCATGTGCCCTCCAAGGATTTTCCCTTCAAACCCATTGATTAACATGATACGCGCCCTTCTCCTGCTGCTCGCCCTCGCGCCCGCGCTGCATGCCGGCAAGTTTTACCCGCTC